>JACIXR010000018.1 GCA_014360495.1 bacterium | reverse complement strand
GGTGGCTCTCCTTCGGAGAGCCACCGCCCTCAATATTGAATTTGAATGCTACCTCTCAATATAGCTCCTGAGGAAAATCTATGAATTGACCTTCCTCCGCGGCTTTACCCGCGAGCTCTATCACCGCTATCACCCTCCTCGCCTCCTCCGGCTTCACTACAAGCTCTTTCCCCCTCAATAAGTGGTCAGCTATGTTCTTATAATACGCATTCCACTCCCCCTTCTTAAACGGTATATTCCCCTCCATCTGCATCCCATTGACCATTCTCCTCATAAGAAATCCCTGCCTTTCCCTCCCATCCTCCAAGCTTCCCTCCGTCCCCAAAATGAACCATCTCCTCTTGCCCGCCATCGCTATTGAGGAAAGCTGGATGTAAGCAACCGCTCCGTTCTCAAATTGAATTATCGCCTCCGCGTTATCCTCGTTCGTAACATCCTTCCAAACAAGCTTGTGGCTGAACCCTCCAACTCTTTTAACCTTTGAGGGAATCAATCCCAATATCCAATCAACTATATGAGCACCCCAATCATAAAGAGCCCCGCCAGATATCTCCTTATCCGACCTCCACCAATATCCCGGATGCCCATATCCGCCCATAAAAACCTCTAAATGAAATATGTCCCCAATCAATCCCTTGCCAATCGCCTCCTTTAAAGCCAAGTAATCCCCATCCCACCTGCGGTTGTGGAAAACGGAGAGCATCACTCCCTTTTCCCTCGCCATATCAATCATTTCGCTCGCCTCTTTATAGGTGATGCAGAAAGGCTTCTCCACAATCGTATGCTTGCCAGCTGATAGGCACTGCATAGCTAAGGGATAGTGGGTGTTGTGGGGAGTGACGATTACAGCAAGCTGGAAATCACAGTTCTTCAGCAGGTCATCAACTGAGTTGAATGTTTGGACCTTTGGTAAATCCCTCTTCGCGGAATCGGTGCGGGATTTGTCCCTGTCGCAGATGGCTACGACCTCCATCTCTCCCGTTGAATTGATGTAATCGGCATGAGCCCTTCCCATATTGAAGGCGGGACCATAGCCTATTATAGCACATTTAATCTTCTCCATTTGCGGTTAACCTCCTTCAATTAATTTTCTTTCGCTAGCCAGCGTCCGGTTAGCTTCAAGACCTCTAATTTCAGGTCAAAGTTCTGTCTTCTTGCGGGAATGACATCCACTACATCCAACTTACAGGTCAGAAGAATTCTGTTTAGCTCATTGGCGCAGTCGGGAGCGCCGCCTCCACCTCCTCCCGCAACGCAGATTCCAACGGCTTTCTTCCCCGCTAAGCCTCCATCAGCTTGATGGAGTGAGACCCTGCGAAGGCGGTCAAGGAAAGCCCTGATGCTCTCGCTCAAGCTCCCGAAATATACGGGAGTTGAGAAAACGAGTATATCCGCTTCCTTCGCCTTCTCCAAAAGAGATTGAAAATCGTCATCTATACAGCATTTTCCCTCTCTGCAGGTTCCCCATCCGCTATCCTCACATTGTCTGCATCTCTCAATATTGAGATGGGGAAGTAAGATGAGTTCGCCCGAGCCTCCATTCTCTTTGAATCCCTCCAAGAGGGATTTTCCGGCTTGGGCAGTTCGCCCATTGGCGCCTCTGCTTCCGATGAACACGAGCATCTTCATAGAGATTCCTCCTTTGAAATAGAATTTTTAAGAAGATTATAGAGAAGATAAATGCTAATTGCCAATGCTTCTCTTTGGAGTCGGCTTTTCTCTCCTTGCAAGGCACTGAACCTGTCTGCCATTGCGAGCGATAGCGAAACAATCTCTTTTGCATAAGTGAACCACAATGTCTATATAACATGATTAAATACCTTGCTCCAAAAGCATTTCGTTGATATATTTGTTTTAATATGATATGAAAGCAAGGTTCCTTATCGTCCTTCTCCTTTTCCTCAATCTTTCTTATTGTAAGGAGGCGAGCAAAATGCAGTCCTATTCCGTCCCCACACCTCCCACTGAGGGAGAGAATCCCTTCTATATCGGCAATAGACCCCCTCTTCTTCCTAACCCCCTCATCAAGCTTCCCCTCGGTTCAATTGAGCCAAGAGGTTGGTTGAGGCATCAGCTTCTGTTGATGGCTGATGGGCTCTGCGGTCATCTTATGGAGATAAGCCCTTGGTGTAAATTTGAAGGAAGCGCTTGGGCGAGCCCAAATGGGGAAGGGGAAAGAGGTTGGGAGGAACTCCCTTATTGGCTTAAGGGCTTCATAGACCTCGGCTACATCCTCAAGGACGAGAGAATAATCAATGAAGCAAGAAGATGGGTTGAGGCTGTCCTCTCAAGCCAGGAGGAGGATGGTTATTTCGGTCCAAGAGATAATAAGAGAAACAACGATTTGTGGCCCAATATGATTATGCTCTATGTCCTCCGCTCTTTCTATGAGGGCACGGGTGATAAGAGGGTGCTTCCCTTTATGGAGAGATATTTCCGCTGGCAGTTGAACCAGCCTCCCGAGAACCTCCTTCCGGGAAGCTGGCAGAAGTGGAGAGGCGGGGATAATCTTGACAGCATTTATTGGCTATATAACCGCACGGGAGAGAAATGGCTTTTGGATTTGGCGAAGATAATCCACGAGAGGACCGCGGATTGGACGAACGGAATCCCCACTTGGCATGGTGTGAACATTTGTCAAGGATTTAGGGAGCCTGCCCAGTTCTATCAGCAGGCAAAAGACCCACGCTATCTTGAGGCAACGGAGCGAAACTACAGAACCGTTATGGATATCTATGGTCAAGTTCCGGGCGGTATGTTCGGGGCAGATGAGAATTGCCGACCGGGCTACACCGACCCAAGACAAGCAGCTGAGACCTGCTCAATGGTTGAATTTATGTTTTCCGATGAGATTCTCCTATCAATAACGGGAAATCCCGTCTATGCCGACCGCTGTGAGGAAATCGCCTTCAATTCCCTTCCCCCTGCATTCACTCCCGATTTGAAAGCACTCCACTACCTCACCGCCCCAAATATGATTCAACTTGACAGCAAGGACCACTCTCCACTTATCCAAAACGGCGGGGAAATGCTCTCCTATAATCCCTACAGCTACCGCTGCTGTCAACATAATCACTCCCACGGCTGGCCATACTTCTCCGAACATCTTTGGATGGCTACGAGGGATAGAGGGATAGCCGCTACGCTTTACGCTCCCTGTAAACTGAGGGCGAAGGTAGGCGATGGGAAGGAGATAGAGGTGATAGAGGAAACGGATTATCCCTTTGACGAGAGGATAAAATTCACTTTCCTTACGAGAGGGGAAGTGTATTTCCCCTTGTATTTGAGGATTCCCGGTTGGTGTAATGCTCCAAGGCTCCTCCTAAATGGAAAGGAATTGAAAGTTGAAGCTAAGCCCCTTTCCTATATAGTGATTAAGAAGAACTGGAGCAATGGGGATGTGCTTGAGCTAACTTTGCCTATGGAGATAAGGGTAAGGGTTTGGGAGAAGAATCATAATGCTGTATCGGTAGATAGAGGACCGCTCACCTATTCACTGAGGATAGAGGAGAAGTGGGTGCGTTATGGAGGAACGGATGAATGGCCCGCCTATGAGGTTTATCCCACAACTCCCTGGAACTACGCCCTGCTCGTTGACCTCAATAATCCGGAGAATTCGTTCAAGGTGGTTAAAAGAGAGGGGTCTTTGCCATATCAGCCCTTTAGCTTGGAGGGCGCTCCCATAGAGATTATAGCGAAGGGAAGGATTTTGCCGGAATGGAAGGAGGAGAACGGGATGGTGGGCTTGCTTCCCGATAGTCCGGTGAAATCGGAGATGCCATTGGAGGAGATAAGGCTCATACCGATGGGCTGCGCCCGCCTCCGCATATCGGCTTTCCCGAGATTGGAGAAATAATCTCTAAGGACTATAACCCTTCCTCTTCTATTCTATCTATTATCGCTCTTAGAGCGGTTTCAACTGAGGCGGTGTCGCCGAAGATGGCTATCATCGTCATATGCTGAGGACAAACTCCCCTTATCTCCTCAACAACCACATTCGCCGACTTTTCCGCTATATCAGCGGCTGCGAATATGTCCGCTAAATGTCCCTGAACCAATCCGACAGCGTCCCAAACGCCCTTTATCCTCTCCCTCCGCTCCGGGCTTACCCTCTGGGCGAGAAGGGCAATGGTATTGGGTGTAGGGGATTTAATAAACTTAATCCTTAATGTTCCTCTCCGTCTTTCTTCCATTTCTTTTCAATTATACACCAGCAAAAGCATTAAATCCACCATCAATTGGAATAACCGCTCCCGTAACGAAGGAACTTGCGGGAGAGCATAACCAAATAACGGTTCCTATCAGCTCCTCAGGCTCACCGAATCTCCTCATCGGAGTATGGGCGATGACCGCTTGTCCCCTCGGCGTCAAATTTCCTTTTTCATCTAAAAGAAGATATCTATTCTGCTTCGTCAATAGGAAGCCGGGAGCGATTGCGTTTACCCTGATTTTAGGAGAGAATTCCTGCGCCATGTATACCGCAAGCCATTGAGTGAAATTGCTCACCGCCGCTTTCGCAGCGGAGTATCCGACTACCCTCGTCAAGGGTCTAAAAGCGGACATAGAAGAGAAGTTTATTATAACTCCTCCATCCTCGTTCTCCAGCATCATTCTTCCGAAAACTTGGCTGGGGATTATCGCCCCGCCAAAGAGATTGAGATGAACGACCCTCTTCAGCGCCTCAGCATCAATATCAAAGAAGGAAACCTCCTTGGAGACTGTCGCATCGGGCATATTCCCACCAGCTGCGTTGAGGAGGATATCAACCTTGCCGAATCTATCCTTTATTTTCCTCGCTACTTCCTCAACGCATTTCTTATCAAGGGCATCCATATAATAGCCCTCCGCTTCCATCCCCTCCTCCCTCAATTCCTTAACCCTTTCCTCAAGGGGAGCGATATCGGTGAGGGCTATTCTCGCTCCCGCCTTTCCCAATCCCTTTGCGATTGCCCCCGCTAAAACTCCCGCTCCTCCCGTGAAGACGGCGACCTTATCCTTTAAAGAGAAAAGTTCCTCAAGATAGCTCATGCCATCTCCTCCTTCTCAAAATTTTTCCCATTCTATATGAAAAGTTCCTTCTTTATCCTTCCTTTCAAATGTGTGGGCGCCGAAATAGTCCCTTTGAGCTTGGATTAGATTCGCGGGAAGCTCCTCTTCCCTAATGCTTAGGAAGTAATCCAAAGAGGAGTTCAAAACGGGCGTGGGAATGTTGAAGTCCCCGGCGAGTTTCGTGATGGATTTTATTGCCTCAGTTTTATCGGAGACAAAAGAAACAGACTTTTCGCTATCCAAAAGATTGACATTCTCGGGGTTCTCATTGATGATTTCCCGGAGAAAATTCAGGAGCTTAGCTCGGATTATGCATCCGCCCTTCCATATCCGCAATATCTCTGAGAGATTAATCCCATAGTCATAGACCTCGCTCGCAGTGCTTATAAGCCAAAGACCCTGAGAAAACGACATAAATATTGAGAAAAGAAGGGATTTTCTCAGATTTTCTATCGTTTGAGCTTTCTCTATGGAGAGATTGGGAGGCGTTTCCGCATATCTTTGAGAGAGTTTCGTTCTTAAATCCTTGAAATAGGAAATGGTTCTCGCAACAACGGCGAGGTTCAGGGAGGGAGTGGGGACGCCCAGCTCCAGCGCGGACTGGGCTGTCCATTTACCCGTCCCCTTCTGCTCCGCTTTATCCAAAATCACTTCCACAATCGGCTTTCCCGTTTCCTCATCCTTAACTTTCAAGATTTTTGCCGTTATCTCTATTAGGAAGGACGCCAATTCCCCCTCGTTCCATTCCGCGAAAATATCTCCTATCTCCTCGGAGGGCATATTGAGGACCTTCCTCATAACATCGTATACCTCCGCTATCGCCTGCATAAAGGCATATTCAATGCCGTTATGCACCATCTTCACGAAATGACCAGCGGAATCCCTCCCCACATAAGTGCAACAAGCTCCGTCCTCGGTTTTGGCGGCTATCTCCAAAAGGATTTTCTCAACCAACTCATATCCCTCATATTCCCCTCCGGGCATTAAAGATGGTCCGTAGAGCGCTCCATATTCCCCTCCCGATATCCCCATTCCCAAATAAAGAATGCCTCTCTCCCTCAATTCCCTAATCCTCCTTGAAGTATCCAAGTAGTGGGAATTTCCACCGTCTATGAGCAAATCGCCAGGCTCCAGATAGGGTAAAAGGGAATTAATCATCTCGTCAACGGGATTTCCCGCCTTTATCAAAAGGATAATCTTCCTCGGCTTCTCCAAGGAATCGGCAAAGCTTTTCAAGTCATAACAAGGGATAATCCCTTCATCCTTCACCCTTTCCTTAACGAACTCCTCCGTTCGCGCGGTGGTTCTATTGAAAACAGAGACTATATGCTTTTTCCTCGCTATATTCAGGGCGAGGTTCTGCCCTATTACGCCCAAACCGATTAAGCCGATTTCTCCTTTCATTTACAACCTCCTTTACAATTGGCTATGCTTTTTAAAGGCATTTTTGAGGCTTTTCAGCAAGAATTTGAAGAACTCATATCTCTTTTCATAATACTCAAGCATTTCTTCCTCCGGATAATAAATTTCCTTCACTTTCACCAATTTTTCCCTTGCTTCCTGCAAGCTCTTGAACATCTTAAGGGCATAGAAACCAAGCTGGGCTGAGCCAAGGAGGGCGGGCTCCTCACATTCCGTTATCTTTATGGGCATATTAAAGACGGAGGAGAAGATTCTCATCCAAAGGGATGATTTCGTGCCTCCACCTCCCGCCCTCAGCTCTTTCATCTCTATTTCGTTTTCTTTAAGCGCATCAAAAGCCAATCTCAGAGTAAATGCTACTCCCTCCATTCCCGCCCTTATCATATGGCTTTTCCCGTGGTAGCTTCTCAGCCCCCAGAATACCCCCGAGACTATATTCCCTATTTCCGGATATCTCTCTCCAGTGATGAAAGGGAGGAAGAAAAGGTCGGGGGATTGAACCTTCTCAGCAAGGGATGTGAGCTCCTCATAGGGGAGGTCAAAAATGTTATCCCTGAACCACTTAAGGACTATCCCCGCGTTGTTTATCGCTCCACCTATGAACCATTTATTTGAACAAAGATAATAGGCTTGAAATCTCATCCTCTTATCTTTATCAATGACCGGCTTGGGATAAGCTATCCTCAGCATAGCGGTCGTTCCTATATTGATAACCCCAACCGAATCCCCCATTGCGCCAATCCCCAAGCCTATAGCCCCTCCATCGTAAACTCCCGGAAGAGCATACACATCTCTCCTCAATCCCAACCTTTCCCTTACCTCAGGAGATATCTTGCCCAATATCTCCACCGAGGGAACGATTTCCGGAAGGTTTGCCTCCGTTATCCCCAAAATGTCCAAAGGATAGGCATCCCATCTTAAATTGTTTATATTCATCAGCTGAGTGGCGGAGGCGATGCTCGGCTCTGTAAACGGCTTGCCTATCAATCTGAGAAGGAAATAATCCTTTGAGCTGAGGAAATATTTGGCTTTTTCAAAGATTTCCTTCCTTTTTCTCTTGAGCCAGTAAATTTTTGCGAAGGGGGAGATGAAGAGAGGTGGTGCTCCAGTTCTTCTGTAAAGTTCCGCAAAATCCAATTTTCTTGATAGTTCATTAAATGTCTCTCTTGGTCTTAGGTCCAAAAGGGTGATTAATCCCGTGAGGGGTGTAAAATCCTTGTCCAAGGGGATGAGACCGAATTGATAAGATGAAAGGACGAGAAGGGCGACTTTGTCCTCATAACCGTTTAAGACATCGCGACAAATGGAGACGAAATTGGAGAATAATTTCTCGGGATTATGTTCCGCTTTCCCCCTTTCATCCCTCTCTATCTCCAATTCGCTCGTCTTCGCCCTTAAAATATTCCCCTCAGGGTCTATGATTCCCGCTTTTATATTGGTAGTTCCTATGTCTACGGCAAGGATTAAGCTCTCCATTTTCCCTCCAAGACCTCTTTATTGATGACCTCATCGGGAATCTCTCCTTTAGCCACTCTCTCAACATCCAAGACGACCTTCTCTCCCATAGCTCTCAAGCATTCATATGTATAGGCGGCAGTGTGAGGTGTGATGATGACATTGTCAAATCTCAATAAGGGATGATTCTTATCTATTGGTTCGCCCTCAACGACATCCAATCCCACTCCCGCAACCTTGCCCTTCTCAAGAGCATCAAGCAGAGCCTCTTCGTCAATCAATTCCCCCCTCGCAGTATTGACCAAGATAACTCCTTCCTTCATAAGGGAGAATTCTTGGAACGATAGCATATGGTAATTCTCGGGAGCGAGGGAAGCGTTTAAAGAGATGATGTCGGAATTCCTCAGAAGTTCCTCTAAGCTCACTGGTTCCGCTCCCTTTCTTCTAATCTCTTCAACTGAAAGATAAGGGTCATAGGCGAGGACATTGCAGGAGAAGCCGTTCTTCAATATCTCTCCCACCCTGCTTCCTATATTCCCGAATCCTATTATCCCCACATTTTTCCCCTTTAATTCCCATCCGATAAATCTCGCCCTCTCCTTCCATCTCCCTTTCCTCACAGCGAGTGAGGCTTCAATCAACCTTCTCATAACAGCCATCAGCAAAGCGATTGCCATCTCCGCCACCGCTTCTCTCTCTATTTCTCCCCGCACCTTCGTGACGATTACCCCCTTTTTAGTGGCGCTTTCCAAATCTATGTTGTCATAGCCAATACCATGGCGAGCTATGAGGAGGGTTTCGTCTTTATTGGCGAAGAATTCAGAATCGTAGCGAGGCGATACGCTGGCGATTATAATGGGGTAACCTTTAAGCTCCTCCGCCAAGGTTTTCCCATCAATATGGGATGGAAATTCAAATCTTTTGATTTTTCCCAATCTTTTCAATCTCTCAATATGCTCGGGAAAGTACATCCCGAAGCTACTGGAGTTCACAATCGCTATCTTCAATTTTCGCTTTGCGGTCATATCTTTTAAATTCTACCTTCTTTTCCCTGAAGTGGGCAACCTCTTCTACGGTTTACTGAATATAAATATTGCAGGAGCGACTTTTCTATCATTGTGAGCGATAGCTAAGCAATGTCGGTTTTTGAGTTTTTACGAGATTGCTAGGCTTCTGCGGAGCAGAACCCTAGCAATGACGAAGCGCCTTTTTCCTTTGCAAAGTGGGAATTTCGTAATCTCTCAATATCTCCAAACGATTATGACACCTACTTAAAACGGTCTTGCCAAATATTTCTTCTAAAATAATTCCGAAAGGAGGTGATTATGAATGAAAAAGGGGTTCACATTGATTGAACTTCTCGTTGTGATAGCTATCGTGGCTATTCTTGCTGCGATAATATTCCCCGTTTTCAGCCGTGCTCGGGAAAACGCGAGGAAAACCACATGTATGAGCAACCTGCGCCAGCTTGGCTTAGCCCTCCATATGTATGCGCAGGATTGGGATGAGGGGTTTCCCATTGATAAATGGACGGGGAACTCGGATGAAAGGTTGTGGAGGTTGATTCTACCCATATGTTAAAAACAGGGGGATTTTCTATTGCCCGAGCGCCTCAGTTGCAGCTTCTTGGGACCCCACCATTGTTGAGTCGGACGAAAACTGGTCTCACGGCTGGATAACTTATCTGTATTTCTCCTGGTATGCAGATGACCCAAGACGTCCAATGCATAAGAAGCGTCCCGACCTCAGACCCTATATTCCTCGCGCCCTAACGGAGTTGAGCCCTCCTTCATCTTGGCTGATGTCTTGTTTCTTTCAACCCGGAGCTCCGTTTCTCCATTCCCAACAGCACGCATATATATTACCGGTTCTCTATTTGGATGGGCATGTAAAGACGATACCCGCAGGAAGACCTGTTGATAGTTTCGCTTACGACAACTTCGGTTTGCCCTTGAGTCCCTGAATTAAAAAAAGGGGGCGTCCTTTTCGGACGCCCCCTCAAATCTCCTTAGGAAACGGCTCCCGCAAAGAGCCTCATATATTCCTTTACCTTTTCCTTCACTCTATCCCTCGCCACCTTGCCCAGGTTGCGGAAATCCTTCTCGCTTGGATTAGCGTTATATGCCTCTATAAAGCCTTGGATGAAGGATACGGAGAGAATCGTCGCCACATTGACCTTCGTAACACCGCCCGTTTGAATTGCGTCAAGAAGCGTTCCCTCGCCTTCCTTCAGTTCTATTCCTTTCTCTTCAACATCCTTGGGAGTCATAAGGATTCCCGATGAGCCATGGGAGACGAGGGGAAGGGGCGTGCGCTTCTGAATCTCCACCAAGCGGTCTACCCTAACGGGCCAGATATCATCCCAGATTCCGTGGATGCTTCCGAAGGCGGCAGCGAGGAAATCGCATCCCGTTTTCTCAACGAACATCTCCACATCCTCTGGTTTAGCCATAAGCTCTTCAACGGATTTGCCAGCTCTTTCCCTTATAATCTTCACAGCTTCCTTAGCGGGAAGGGAGCGGAGATGGGCTATTTCGTCCTTGCTGAAGTAATCCTCAATTCGGGGGATTTTCCCAAGTTCAGCCTCAACGGGAACGCCTCTGGGATGGCACATCTCAACTACCTTGCGGGTGAGCTCAATGTTCTCCTCCAAGGGGAGGGAAGAGCCGTCAAAGAGGACAGCCGTAAAGCCATTCTCAAGCGCCCTCTCAATCTCTTCAAGTTTAGTTGCGTGGTCAAGGTTGAGGGCTATGCGGATGTTTGTTTCCTGGGCGACAATCTTTACCATTCCTGCTCCCAGCGCCCAGCCGGCGTATCTGCTTGCTCCCGGGCTGAGCTGGATGATGAGGTCAACGGGCTTACCCAGTTCCTGGGTCATCTCCTCTGCTGCCCAGACGAAGGCTTGAATCATCTCCATATTATTGGCGTTAAAGGCGCCGACCGCTCTTCTTTCCTTGAGAGCGGGCAGGAGAAGTTCCCTTTCATCAACTAAAGGCATTCTCTATTCCTCCTTTCATAAAAAATTTCAGATTGAATGGGGTGGGCGACGGGACTCGAACCCGCGCTCCTCAGGTCCACAGCCTGATGCCTTAGCCGCTAGGCCACGCCCACCGTCCTTGGCGCGCCTGGCAGGAGTTGAACCCGCAACCTCGAGGTCCGAAGCCTCGCGCTCTCTCCAGTTGAGCTACAGGCGCGAAAAATGGAGCGGGCGACGGGATTTGAACCCGCGACCTTCTCCTCGGCAAGGAGACGCTCCACCGCTGAGCTACGCCCGCAATTGGTCGGGGCGAGAGGATTTGAACCTCCGACCTTCTGGTCCCAAACCAGACGCGCTCCCATGCTGCGCCACGCCCCGCCGTTTAAAAATTATATTAAGCGAAAAATATAAAGTCAAGAAAATGTATAATTACATAACATTTGAGACTCCTTACACGACTTCCCATATCGCTTGGCTATAAACTTTAAAAAGGAGAATCTTTCGTAGGATTTTTAATCCTTCTTTGAAATTGTGCTTCTTGAAACGCCAAAAGCTTCCGTGGCCGCTTTCACTTCATTTATCTATATATTCCAATATCTTTTTGAAATTATTCACATATATTTTTCACCCGCTCGACCAACCACCATGTCCCATTAGGGTCAACATGGATTACCGGGTTTTGACTTCCATAAAGATACGAACCCTCCGGTTCATCCTTGATTAGGTCTCTCACCCCAAACCTCCCAACAACAGGATTATACCATCTTTGTGTCAGAAGATACATTTCTGCATCTCCATAATACCCGAGCTCTCCAACATAGAGATAGGGATTTGTGATTGCTCCACTCGCCTGTAAGAAATTTCCCCAAGCATCGTAGATTGTTGTGCTTTGGATGTTTTGATTTGCATCTGTTAGAGCCTTCGTTGAGCCAAGTCCATCGTAATGGTAGAAGTAAGAAGCGTTGTTTCGGCGTTGGCTTATCAATCCTTGACCTTGCGTGTAGTAAGCCAATATATTCGCTCCTTGAGATTCAATTATCAAATCGTCGCCGTCAAAATAGTAATCTATCGTTGTTCCGCCAGCTGTCTTTGAGATCCTCTTCCCTTCGTGGTCGTATCCGTAAGCAATGGAGGCGCCGTTTGGCAAGTTCACTTGAACCATCTTATCCTCGGAGTTGTAAACATATGTCGTTGTTTGACCATTTTCGGTCTTGGAGACCATATTGCCATCGGTGGTGAATGTGCCTTTTAAACCCGCCATCTAGTCTTTCGCCTCTTTACCTTTAATTCTTTTATTT
>JACIXR010000017.1 GCA_014360495.1 bacterium | reverse complement strand
GTTGCCCTTTTGGGCAACCCCGCCCCTTTTTTAAAAATTACACCTCTTTGACACCTCTTTGACACCCTTTTGACCCCCTTCACCGTTATGGTTACTATTAACAATCCCATAAAGAAAGGAGGTGAAACAAAATGAAAAGACGTGGCTTTACCTTGATTGAGCTACTTGTCGTCATAGCTATCATCGCCATTCTCGCCGCTATCCTCTTCCCAGTCTTCTCTCGCGCCAGAGAGGCAGCGAGAAAAGCATCTTGTATGAGCAATCTTAAACAAATTAGTAATGCTATAGCTATGTACACCCAAGACTGGGACGAGAGGTACCCCTACTTCGTTTGGAGTCCCGATGGACTACATCACGGTGAACTTTTCCCCTATCTGCTTCAGCCCTACATCAAGAACTGGCAGATTTTCGTTTGTCCAAGCGATGGGAACCCCTGGGATACCTGGTGGTGGGACGGAAGGGATAGCGGGCGACCCGCAACTCCCTACCCACCCGCTGGGCTAAGCTACGGGATGAACGAGGTTCTACATTACGGAACTTCTCTTGCACAAATCCCTGAGCCGGCGAAAACCCTTTCCGTCGCCGACGCTGTCTCTGGTCTTATTTGCGATTGGCACTGGATGCCTGGCAGAGTAATAGCAGCCCACGATTATAAACACGACGCGCATAGCAAGGGAGTTAACATCTTGTTCGCGGATGGACATGTAAAATGGATGTCCAACAGGGCGTTCGTCTCGGATTACCAGAACGGTCTGCTGAAGATACATCCAACCGCTGGACCTTGGATGGATTGGCCTAATGGTGGTTATAGCTATCCGGCAGATTGGTAAAAAGATTGACGACGAAGTAGCTCAGGAGGTAATTGCGGGCGGAGGGAATTTCCCTCCGCCCGCAATATTTTTGTTGGCGTTGTCTTTCTTCCCGCTATAATTTATAATCAGTATCGCCTATGCCCTACGATTTCAAATCCATAGAAGATAAATGGCGTAGAAAATGGAAGGAAGAGGATATCTATGCAACCCGCATAGACCCTTCCAAGCCGAAGTTCTATTACCTGGATATGTTCCCCTATCCCTCTGGCTATCTCCATATGGGGCATGTGAGAAATTATGTGATAGGAGATGTAATAGCTCGTTATAAAGTTGCCACAGGCTATAATGTCCTACATCCTATGGGATGGGATGCTTTTGGATTGCCAGCAGAGAACGCGGCTATCAAACATGGAATACATCCTCAAAAATGGACTTTTGATTGCATCGCGAACATCAAACGCCAATTTGACCTCTTAGGCATCTCTTTTGATTGGTCAAGGGAGATAGCCACCTGTACTCCCGATTATTACAAATGGACGCAATGGTTCTTCGTCCAGCTGTTCAAGAACAACCTGGCCTATAGGAAAAAGTCACCGGTTAATTGGTGCCCTTCTTGTCAGACTGTTTTGGCAAATGAGCAGGTTAAAGGTGGGAGATGTGAGCGCTGCGATACGCCTGTTGTGAAAAAGGACCTTGAACAGTGGTTCTTCCGAATAACGGCATACGCCGAGCGCCTTCTCAACGACCTTGAGCTTCTAACTGAGTGGCCTGAGCGGGTCAAGATTATGCAGAGGAATTGGATAGGCAGAAGCGAGGGGTTGGAAGCGGAATTCCCAATAATAGGGAAGGATATTTCCATAACTATATTCACAACTCGTCCCGATACTATTTACGGTGCTACTTTCGTTGTCCTCGCTCCTGAACACCCTCTTACTTTGGAGCTTGTGAAGGGAACTCCTTTGGAAGCGGAGGTAAGGGAATTTGTGGGAAGGGTTAGGATGCAAAGCGAGATAGAGAGAACAGCTATGGAGAAGAAAAAGGAGGGAATCTTCCTCAACTGCTATGCCCTCAACCCTTTCACGAAAGAGGAGATACCCATCTGGACAGCTGATTATGTGCTTTACGAATACGCGACGGGCGCGATAATGGCTGTCCCAGCCCATGACCAAAGGGATTTAGAGTTTGCTCGCCAGTATGATCTTCCGATAAGGATTGTGATACAGCCACCCGATAACTCTTTGGATGTGGAGACGATGGAGGAGGCTTATGTTGAGCCGGGCATTCAGGTAAATTCGGGTCCCTTCAATGGAATGTGGTCTGAGGAGGCGAAAGAGGCGATTATAAAGTTCGCAGAAGAGCAAGGGATAGGTAAAAGGAAAGTTTATTATAAACTCAGGGATTGGTGCATATCCCGCCAAAGATATTGGGGCGCGCCGATTCCGATGATTTACTGTCCAAATTGCGGTATCGTTCCCGTCCCTGAGGAGCAGCTTCCGGTCCTTTTACCTGAAGATGTTGATTTCTTGCCCACTGGTCCCTCGCCCCTTGCTCGCCATCATTCCTTCCCTTATGTAAAGTGTCCCTATTGCGGTAGCGATGCGCGGCGGGAAACTGATACTATGGATACATTCGTTGATTCATCCTGGTATTTCCTCCGATTCACCAGCCCGAGGGAAGATAAAGCTCCCTTTGATAAAGAAGCGGTGGAGTATTGGATGCCTGTTGACCAGTATGTTGGTGGGATAGAGCATGCGGTCCTTCACCTCCTCTATTCCCGCTTTTTCACGAAATTCCTCTATGATTTGGGCTTAGTTTCCTTCCCTGAGCCTTTCCTAAGGCTTTTCACCCAAGGAATGATTACGCTTGGTGGAAGCGCTATGTCGAAATCAAGGGGAAATGTAGTTACTCCGGAAGAGATATGTGAAAAGTATGGGGCGGATACAGCGAGGGTATATACTCTCTTCATAGGTCCTCCCGAGCTGGACGCGGAATGGAGCGAGCGGGGAGTGGAGGGAGTTTTTCGTTTCCTAAGTAGGGTTTATCGCTTGTTTGAGGAAAACATCGACCAATTTGACCCTGATTGGCGAGGAAAGATAGACCAGCTTGGAGACAAAGAGAAGAGGCGGGTAACTCATTCCACAATCAAGAAGGTAACACAAGATATTGAGAGATTTCATTTCAATACTGCAATTGCAAGCTTAATGGAATTTTCTTCTGCGCTTTACGGTTGGACGCAGGAAGACAATAAGGATGAAAGATGGAGGGTTTCTTTTAGCGAGGGTTTGGAGATGCTCATCCATTTGCTTTCTCCATTTGCTCCCTTTATCTGCGAGGAGATGTGGGAGAGGTTGGGGAAAGGAAGGAGCATTTATTTCGAGAGCTGGCCTAAATGGAGAGAGGAGCTCATTCAAAGGGAGACGCTGACGCTTCCCATACAAGTGAATGGAAAGGTTAGGGGAACGGTGGAAGTTCCAGCTGAGGCGAGCGAGGAGGAAATAAAAGAGGAGGTGCTTAAATTGGAGAGGGTGAGGAGATACTTAGAGGGTAAGCAGTTGAAGAGATTCATCGTTGTTCCCAAAAGGCTTGTCAGTATAGTGGTTGAGTGATCTTAAGGACCTATCGCTTTTCCGCCCAATCCCCCAAGAACGAGGCTTGCAATAAGAATTAGAAACACGAGCAGAGATATGAGTGTGTAAGTCCAATCTCTGTTGAGCAAGAAGAGGAAAAAGGCAAAGATGACCCTCATAATAGGGGTGGCTAAGAGGAGGATAAAGCCGATGGATAGGATGGTGTAGCCGTTAAATCCCGAATAGGATTTAAGAATTGAAAGTATGTCGTGAGAAACGGGGAGAGGTTGAAGGTGGGCTAACAAGATGCCGAGGAAAATTAAGAAGGCGCTAAGAGCTATACCTATCAGCAATACATAGCTTAATATAAGCTCAAATTTTTGGTTATTTCCGTTTCCCATTTTCATAATCCCTCACAGATCATTCTCACTGCTATAACGAAGAGGACGAGGGCAAAAAGGAGCCTTATAGTTGTGTTTCTTACTTTCAATAATATTCTTGTTCCAATCGTTGCGCCCACGAGAACGCCTAAGGCTACAGGAGCGGCAATGAGAGGGTCTATCATCCTAGAAGCGAGATAATAGCCTGCGCTCGCTGCAGCAGTTACCCCAATCATAAAATTGCTTGTCGTAGTGGAGACCTTCATAGGAAGGCGCATTAGGGTATCCATTGCGAGAACCTTGAAGACGCCAGCCCCTAATCCCAAGAGTCCGGAGACGATTCCGGCGATGTAAAGAGTAAATAACCCTTGCCCTACCCCTGTGACCTCATATTTCACTTCTCTACCCAGGGAATCATCATAGTAGGAATCGCTTAGTTTCAGAGCTTTGGCTAAGGGGCTCGCCTTTACTCCTTCTGGTAGTTCTTGCTTTCTCGTTTTAAACATCTGGAGAGCGGAGTAAAGCATAACCAAGCCGAAGAGGATGAAGAGGAAATTAGTTTTTATTGAGGTTCCGATTATTGCTCCTGTTAAAGCTCCTAGGGTGGTGCCGATTTCCAAAAACATTGCTATTCTTATATTAGTGATTCTTTCCCTTAAGTAGGCGACAGCTGAGCCGCTGGAGGTGGCTATTACAGAGATGAGGGAAGCCCCAATGGCGTGGCGGATATCTATGTGTGCGGCGAGGGTTAAAAAGGGGGTAACAATTATGCCACCACCTAATCCGAGGAGTGAGCCGATTAAACCGGCTATTAAAGAAATCAAAAAAGTTATTATTGACAAAGGGGTGCTCATATAAAAAATATTAAAAAGTAAGGAGGTTTTTGACCATGTTGAAGGATTTTTTAACGATAATTTTCACCATTTTTCTTTTGGAATTTGCAGACAAGACGCAAATCGCGGCGATAAGCTTCGCCACGAGGCAGAAGCCAATCGTGGTTTATTTGGGTGTCATATTGGGTCTATCTCTCGCTACAGTCATCTCTGTGGCAATTGGCAGGACATTAGCCTTAACCATTCCATCTAAATATATTAAAATCGTAGCTGGAGCCTTATTTATAGTCGTCGGTATCTGGACGATTTTCGGAAAGTAAAGAAAGGAGGTATAGTGTTATGAGAAAGCTTTTGGCGTTGGTGTTGCTTCTTTCCCTCTCTCTTTTTGCCGATGAGGTCGTATTCGTTGGAGAGAAGGCGTATCCAACGGTTAGCGAAGGGATAAAATATGAGGGAATAAGCGAGATGGGATTTGGTGAGCAGCAAGCGATGGAAACGGTGATAAAGCAGGCTTTTAAAGTAGGTCCCCTGAAGGGTGGGATGGATATAAATATTTCCTATGACTCTAGGGGCGATGTGCCCGAGAAAAAGAAGGGATTTCTGAGAATTGGTTTTGTTGAATATAACAAGGGAAATATATTCTTAAGGTATAGCCCGATAGTGAAGGCGACCTTCGGCTACGGGCTCTTAGTTAACCAGTATACCTCGCTTGACCAGAGGTGCTATTTTGGACGCCTTGGTTCTCCAAAGGCTAATCTACAATTTCTCGTAACTCCAAGTGAGCTGAACATTGTCCGTCTTAGGGGGCGTATAGGTAAAAGCAATATAGGTGCAACGATAGTATGGGATGATAACGCTAATGTAGCTTTGGGACAGGCTAAGGGAGCTTATGGAGTTGATTTGGAGATTCCCCTCCATAAAATAGGATTATATGCTACTGCTGAGTGGGCGAAATTGAGGGATTACGGCGCCGGTGTTTCTTTGGGGATAGTGTTTAGAAAACAAGGTTGGGAATGGAGCAATCAGCTTTTGCTATATGGAGAAAAGTTTGTGCCCGCTTACTATGACCTTTACTACGAAGTAAGCCCAGCAAATCTGAATACGGAGAAAAGGGCAGGAATTCTCTCCCAGCTTTCAAAGAGATTTTTCCAAAACAAAATGATTGCGCTAGCAGCTTTCAGGCAAAATGCAGGAGAGAAGCCTTCTTTAATCCTTCAATTGGGTGGACAACCTCATGAAAAATTCGGCTTGACAGCAACGCTTGATGTTAAAAATTACAAATGGCAGGGACTGGAGACGATAAAGAACTCTAACAGTATGCTGGAAGTGAAGGGGATTTATAATCTAAATCCTAATGTTGACTTGGTGCTTTGCTACAATAAGAGCTGGTTTGAGGATAAGGGAACGAGAAGCGATGCGGAGTATTTCTTCCTAAGGGCTGTGTTTAAGTCCAAATAAAAAGTCTAACCTCCTGGCACCGACCTATTTTCCCCACGAGTCCCCTCGTGAGTATCTTCGGCGCTGGAGGGCTTAACTTCCGGGTTCGGAATGGGACCGGGTGTTTCCCCTCCGCTATGGGCACCAGAAGGTTAGACAATTATAATTTTAACCCCTTTCCATTCCATCGTCAACTACAAAAACATAAATGGAAAATGTTAGTATTTTTTCTAAGCGAAGTCCAAAGGTCTCAACTTCCTCCACCAATTTTTCTCTATCCAAGTGATGGTGAGGGTAAACACAGATTTTACCTGCAGGCTTGGTTATTCTTTTGACCTCGGAGAAGATTTTGTTCCAATCAAGATGATGGAGGACATCAAACAGAAGAAAGACATCAACGGAAGCTGTGGGGAGGGGGAGCTTTCCCTCATCTTGGACTTTTATAATCTTTATGTTATCCAACCCTTCTCCCTCCGCCATTTCCTTTAAATCGCTTAGGAATTTTTCGTTCTTATCAATTGCAAAGACTATCCCACTCTTCCCTACTATTCTCGCGATTGGAATTGTAAATGCGCCCGGACCACAGCCGAAATCAACGATTATCTTCCCTTCCTTAATCCCCATTTGGGGAAAGAGCGATTCTCCCTTAGCCAGTATCTCTACCTTTTCTCCAGATAAATAAGGAAAGGAATATTCTTCATAACGCATTTTTTCAATACCACCCATAATTATAGGCTTCCTCATACATAGCGACTATGTTCTCCAAAGGAGTTATAGGCTGAAGATTGTGGCAGGGAGCGAGTATATAACCGCCTCCTTCCCCTAAGATATCTATGTTTTCTCTTACCTCCTTTCTTACATCCTCTACAGAACCAAAGGGCAATGTCCATTGATTATCCATTGCTCCATGGAAGGCAATCTTATCCCCGAACTCCTTTTTCAATTCTCTCCTATCCATACCTTTGCATCGCCACTGGATGGGATTCAATATGTCTATTCCTGCCGATACCATGTCCGGCAAAATTCTCCTAATAGCTCCATCGCTATGATGGAAAACAAATGCTCCCGCCTGGTGAGCTAAATCAATCATCTTTTTCATCCGGGGCAAAAGAAATGTGCGAATATGCTCGGGAGAATACATAAGATCTTCCTGAGCTCCTAAATCCTCTGATACATATGTTAGCATTACCTTGCCGGGTATAGTTTCGTAAATGCGCAGAGTATTTTGATAACAGAAATCAAATAGCTTATCCAAGCAATAATGCACTATCTCTGGATTCAAAACCAAATCCATGAAAGCTTGTTCTTGACCTCTGAGATACTTGTAGATTAAAAACGGTTCGGAGCCCCCGCCGCTTATCGGATAATCTTCTTTCCCCTCTATCTGCTTAGGGAGGACGGAGTAATCAAACCAATCAACGCTAGGCCAGGTGTAATTCTTCTCTATTTCTTCAACGGAGTTATACCTCGCGAGGGGGTGATAGATGCACTCTGCATATACTCCTGTGCCGTAATCCACTTCTTTATACTTACATCCGTAAATATCCTCGCCCGGCGGTATAGGAGGACCTATATAGGCTGGGGCAACTCCCACAACATAATCAAGGTGAAGGCGTTTTGCTAATTCCTCAAAGCTTGAGCAATTGAGATACTTCATAAGTTTTTGCGTAACCTCTCCAGTCGCCCAATAATCCAGAGGCACTCTATCGGGTTTCTGATGGGTAATAACTGCTAACCATCTCTCTTTTGGCGTCATTGATTCTTTCGGCATGTTATCTATTCCTCCTTTTTTCTTTTTAACTACTGGTTAGTATAATTATATACAAATCAAAGGAGGAGGTCGTATGGAAAGAACAAGAGGCAAGAGAGCAAGATTCCCCCATGGAAAAGTCAGGGTTAAGTGTGTAGAAAAGACGGGCAGAATACTCAGGTTCCTCGCCGAGCGTCCCGAGGGTGTGCCTTTAAAGGAATTGAGCCAGGAGCTGGGCATTATCCCCAGCACTCTTCATCATCTCCTCGCAACTATGAAGGCTGTAGGATACATTGAGGAAGAGGAGGAGAAATACCGCATTGGATTGGGTTTGGTAGAGTTAGTATTTAGCTATCTTGCTAAAACAGACCTTTTCACAGCAAGCCATCCTGAAGCAAAGAGATTAAGGGATAAATTCAACCAGACAGTAGCAGTTATTTCCTATAGAGGAGGCAAAGAGTTCCCTATCATTGAATTACCAAACAGAAGTTATATTCAGGTGAATCTGGTTTTCTCTCAAGGCGATGTGCCTACCCTTCACGCCACAGCAAGTGGTAAGATATTGTTAGCTTACTCAACGCCGGATGTCTTCTCTGATTACATCAATGGGAAAGGTTTACATAAATTCACATCTAACACTATAACTGACCCCAAAGCCTTGCAGGAGGAATTGGAAAGGATTAAAGAACAAGGCTATGCTCTTGATAGAGGGGAGTATCGGGAGGAAATTCTCGGCGTTTTTGCTCCTATATTTGATGCCCATAGGGACCTTGTTGGAGCAATTGGGATAATAACCCTTCTCTTCAAACATTCGCAAGAGGAGATAGAGGAATTCATAAAGGGATTAACCGAAGCTGGGAAGAAAATATCCAGCAAGCTTGGTTATGTATTATCAGAGTGAAATTTTTTGCATGAAACATTGAAACATTTTGAGCCATTTTTTAGTCTAATATAATTGGTCAAACATGGAGAAAAAATTTGACGATATGGACATTTGCTTTTATAATATAAGTTTGTGTGTAATCTCGCATACCATCCGGTTTCCCGCAGGCTTATGTTAGAAGCCGTGTCGTTGATTCTTTATCCCGTTTTGCATTAATATGCTAGTGTGTGATTTTTCCTGTGATTTTAATGAGGCTCTCTCTCCTCGTGAGAGGGGGCTATTTATCGCTTCACCCAAAAATCTATAAAGAGGTGAAAGAACTTGGGTTTAGAGGAAACCATCCAAACAACCAAAATTACGGAGGTTTCTCTTCTTGAGCGTGCGGACCTCTTAGAGGTTCCACGAAAATCTTATCAGGAGTTTTTGGAGAAGGGTCTGCGAGACCTATTCCAGACCTTCTTCCCCATAAGGGATTATACCGGGACGATGGTCTTGGAATTCGTAGATTATACTCTCGGCGAACCACCTTATAGCGAGGATGAATGCAGAGCTCAATCTCTGACATATCACGCTCCTTTAAATGTGAAGTTTCGTCTCATCAACTACACCTATGGCGAGGAAATAGCTGAACAAGAGATAAACCTTTGCGACATTCCATTGATGACGAGCAGGGGAACATTTATCATTAATGGTTCGGAGAAAGTAGTGGTAAGCCAGTTGACTCGTGCACCTGGCATTTATTTTGACACCTCAATGGGCGTTAAGAAGGGAGGAGCGATTTCCTATAAGGGAGAATTGATACCCTCCGAAGGAGCGTGGATAAAGTTCCGCACGGAGGGAAGATGGGTGGAAACGAACCAGGAGGAAACGCGGGGTTTGAAGATAGCGGAAGCTATATATGTAACTATAGGCAAGGCGAGGAGTTTTCCCATCACCCTTTTAATCAGGGCTTTAAATAGCGAATATCTCCCCATAAAGAAGGAGCTATTGGTCGGCAGGATAGCAAACGAGAACATCGTGGATAAGCGAACTGGAGAGGTAATAGTGAAGAAGGGTGAGGCAATAGACGAGGAGACGGCGGAGAGGATAGAAGAGGTAAGGGGAAGGTCAAGCTGGGATGGTCCAGTTCCGATTGAGCCAAGGGTTGCTTTGGAGAGAGACGATGTGATAAAAGTCATTGCTCCACCGGGTCCTTCCAGCAAGAATGAGGATTTAATCCAGTTATTTGGTAAGAAAGTAGTTTTAGAGAGACCGAATGCGGAGGACCTTTTAGGCAAGTATGTTGGAGAGGATGTTAAAAAGGGAGAAGAAGTCGTAGTTCCCGCCTTCACAAAGATTGAGAAGAAGGAGCTCGCCAGAAAGATAGAGAAGCTGGGGTTAGATAGATTGATCGTATATGAGCTTCCCAAGAAAATGGAGGAGACTATAAGAGAGGATGTTCTTTTGAAGGTTGTATCTGAGCAAGATGCTTTGAAGGCGTTCTATAAGGTTATGCGGTCCGGTGATGTGAGGCATGCAGATATCAAGGGAGCTGAGGCTCTTCTTTATGGATATCTTGGAGATTTGAGGCATTATGACCTTGGCGATGTGGGTAGAAGACGCCTCAATGCCAAGCTCTCCATAAATGTCCCATCCCATGTGCGGTGGCTTACGAAGGAGGATTTCGTTGGTGTTGCGAAATATATGGTTGAAATTTCCTCTCTTGAGGAGGGAGAGTTCGAGCCAGATGACATAGACCACTTAAAGAATAAGAGAGTAAGACCGGTGGGTGAGCTTCTCCATCTATTCCTTCGCCCTTATTTTGTTCAATTGGAGAGAGCGATAAAGGAGAGGATGGCAAGCATCCCCCGTGATAAAGCGGGAATCACTCCCGAGATGCTCATTTACGCCCGTCCTTTGGAGGGAGCGATAAAAGCCTTCTTTGCAACGGGACAGCTCACCCAATTTATGGACCAAACTAATCCCCTATCCGAGCTCACCCATAAGAGACGCCTCTCAGTTCTCGGTCCGGGTGGTTTAACGAGGAGGAGCGTTAGCTGGGAGGTGCGAAATATCCATCCTTCTCATTATGGAAAAATTTGTCCGATTGAGACCCCCGAGGGACCAAATGTCGGGTTGATAACCTCTATGACGAGCTATGCTAAGGTTGATGAGAATGGTTTCATCGTCACTCCTTATAGAAAATTGGACAATGGCAGGTTGACTAATGAAATAGTTTACTTAGACCCAGAGGAGGAAGAGAAGTCCTATATAGTGCCCGCTGATGCTAAGGTAGATGAAGAGGGAAGATTAGTAGAGAAGTATATAAGAGTGAGGCATGGCAAGGAATTCCCAGTTATTGAGAGGGAAAGGGCACAGTATATGGAGGTAGCTCCTGAGCAGGTATTTTCCCTTTCTGCTTCCCTAATTCCTTTCCTTGAGCACGATGATGCGGACAGAGCTTTGATGGGCGCTAACTATCAAAGGCAGGCTGTTCCCTTGCTTATTCCCCAAGCCCCCGTCATAAAGACGGGAATGGAAGCAAAGGTAGCTGAGAGCTCCCAGGCGGTCGTTATAGCAAAGGCGGATGGAATTGTGGAAAAGGTGGATGGAAAGGAAATAGTCATAAGGAGAATGGACGGCGAGAGGGACGTTTATCCACTATACAATTTCCGGCGCTCCAATGAGGGAACCTGCATACATCAAAGACCGATTGTGGATAAGGGCGACAAGGTAAGAGCGGGTCAAGTAATCGCAGACAGCCTTTCCACGGATAAAGGGGAAATAGCGTTGGGTGCTAACCTCCTCATCGCTTATATGCCTTGGGAAGGTTATAACTATGAGGACGCAATAGTCATATCCGAGAGGCTGGTAAGGGAGGATGTGTTAACATCTATTCATATAGAGGAATACGAAACAACGACGCGTAAGACACCTTTGGGTGAGGAGGAGATAACAAGGGATATACCACAGGTAGGTGAGGAGAATCTAAAGAATTTGGACGAGATGGGTATAATTCGCATCGGGGCAAGGGTCGGACCTCACGATATCCTGGTTGGTAAGATTGTCCCTAAGGCTCCAAGGGAACTCACGCCCGAGGAGAAGCTCGTAAAGGCTCTCTTCGGGAAAGCTGGGGAGGATGTGAAGGATATTTCCTTGAGGATGCCTCATGGGGAAAGGGGAATAGTTGTTGATGTTAAGATATTCTCGCGATTTAAATATTTCTGTCCTCGCTGTGAAAAGAAATACATTTTCAGCAAGGAGCCCACATCTGAGCAGCTTTCCTGTGAGGTATGCGGTGCGGAGATTGTGAGGGAAGAGGAGGATACCCTGCCCCAGGGGGTGAACTCATTAGTGAGGGTTTATGTTGCCCAGATACGCCCGATAATGGTTGGGGACAAGCTTTCCGGAAGACATGGGAATAAAGGAGTAATCGCTAAGATTCTTCCCGTTGAGGATATGCCCCATCTACCAGATGGGACTCCCGTTGATATAGTCCTCAACCCCTTGGGCGTCCCTTCACGGATGAATATTGGGCAGCTCTACGAGCTGCATCTTGGTTGGGTGAGTAAAAACGAGGGCATTTCCTTTGTGTGCCCTATCTTCCGGGGTCCTAAAGAGGAGGATATAAAGAAATTGATGGAGAGGGTAACGGATAGAATGAGGCGGGAAAGACTCATAGAGTTCCTGGAGGAGACAGCCCCTAAGGTTCTTGATAAATTGGAGAGCGGGGAAACATTTGAGCAAACGCTCAATAATCTTGAGAAGCTTATAAGGCAGCTTCCAAAGGAGGAGGTATCTCCCTTAGCCAATGGGGTGGGATTGGACAAGAAAGACGAGAAAGAGATATGTGATAGGATAAGGGCAATCATAAATGAGAGGATAGGGTTTGACGAGAATACAGGCAAATGCACCCTTATTGACGGGAGGACTGGCGAACCTTTTAGCCAGAAAGTGGCGGTTGGTTATGGTTATATAATGAAGCTTGAACATCTCGCTGAGGATAAGATGCACGCTCGTTCAACAGGCACCTATTCCCTTATCACCCAGCAACCCCTTGGTGGGAAGGCGCAATTTGGTGGGCAGAGGTTCGGGGAGATGGAGGTTTGGGCGCTTGAAGCATATGGCGCTGCACACACCCTCCAGGAGATGTTAACGATAAAATCGGATGATGTGGAAGGGAGAAGGGCGGCTTTTGCCAAGCTCGTAAGGGGCGAGGTGTTGGAATTGGGAGGTGTGCCTGAATCATTTAACATCCTCCTCAGTGAGCTCAGGTCCCTTGCTTTGAATGTTACACCTGAGACGGAGGAGGAAGAATCTACTGAGGAAGGGGAGGCGATAGAGAATGAATAATCTCATAACCGCCTTAAGAATTAGAATAGCTTCTCCAGATGACATAAGGAGCTGGTCTCACGGTGAGGTCAAGAAACCGGAGACAATAAATTATAAGACCCTAAAACCTGAAAGAGACGGGCTCTTCTGCGAGAGGATATTTGGACCAGTAAACGATTACGAGTGTCATTGCGGTAAGTACAAGAAAGTTCGCTATAAGGGGGTCATCTGCAATCGCTGTGGGGTGGAAGTGACGACCTCAAAAGTGAGAAGGGAGAGGATGGGGCATATCGAGCTTGCCTTCCCGGTCGCTCATATCTGGTTCGTTAAGATGGTTCCAAACCCCATTGCCAATCTTCTTGATATGCCTACTAAGCAGGTAGAAAGGGTTATCTATCTTGATGCTTACATTATTACCGATGTTGATTATAAGAGAAGGGAAGAGGAGATGGAGAGCATAAGGGAGGCGGTGGAAATGGAGAAGCAAATGGTTACGAGGGAAGAGGATAAAAAGTTGTTGGATGTGGGTTTGGATGTGTTTGAGAGAGCTTACGAGAAAATGTTGCTGACGGATAGCGAGTTCAGGGGTTTGGAAGCCGTTAATAGGACAATTTCAAAACGACTTGGTAGACATTACGAAAACATAGTTGTCGCTTCTATAGGTGCTGAGGCGATTCAAAAGCTTTTGAAAAAGATAGACCTTGAGGAAGAAGCAAGAAGGCTTAGGAAGGAGATAAAGGAGTTAACAGGTGCGAAGCTGATCAAACGTATAAAGCAGTTGCAGATAGTTGAGGCATTCCGACGCTCCAAACAGAGACCGGAGTGGATGATTTTGGAGGTTATACCTGTTCTTCCACCTGACCTTCGCCCTATGGTTATGCTACAGGGTGGAAGGTTGGCGAGCGCTGACCTAAACGACCTCTACAGAAGGTTGATAAACCGCAATAACAGGGTAAAGCACCAGATAGAAATGGGTGCCCCTGTTTCCATCCTCACGCATGAGAAAAGACTACTACAGGAATCGGTTGACGCTCTTCTTGATAATGGACGCAAACAGCGTCCTATTATCGGACCACAGGGACGCCCCTTACGCTCACTCTCAGATATACTCAGGGGCAAGGAGGGTAGGTTCAGGAAGAATCTGCTTGGCAAGAGGGTTGATTTTTCAGGGCGCGCGGTGATCGTCGTTGGTCCGGAGCTCAAGCTTCATCAATGCGGTGTGCCCAAGGAGATGGCTCTGGAGCTATTCAAGCCCTTTGTGATGAGGGCTCTGATTGAGAGAGGATACGCGGCCTCTCAAAAGAGCGCAAAGAAGGTAATTGAGAGGATGGATCCAGTTGTTTGGGATATTTTGGAGGAGGTAGTTAAGGAGCACCCAGTGCTTCTTAACAGGGCTCCCACTCTTCATAGGATGAGCATTCAGGCATTTGAGCCGGTTTTGATAGAAGGAAAGGCAATTCAACTTCATCCCCTTGTATGCCCTCCTTACAACGCTGATTTTGACGGGGACCAGATGGCGATTCACATTCCCCTTTCCCAAGAAGCTCAAGCAGAAGCTCGCGCGCTTATGCTCTCCACTCATAACATCATATCCCCTGCTCATGGCGACCCCATAATTGTTCCCACCCAAGATATAGTCCTCGGTATCCATTACCTAACAAAGGTTAGGGAAGATGCCAAAGGGGCATATGTGCAAACAGGAGAGATATTCGCCAATCCAAACGAGGCGATTTTGGCATGGGAGTTTGGGGAAGTGGATATGCACGCTCCTATCAAAGTGAGGTTGGAAGATGGGAATATAGTGGATATTACGGTTGGGAGGTTGTTGTTTAGTGAGATTCTGCCCGAGAGTATGCGTTGGTGGGACCTCAGCAAGCCAGAGGTTGACAAGAAGCTCATCCGCAATTTGATAAAGGAATGCCATAAAATATATGGGGAAGAGAGGACGGCTAAGTTCCTTGATGATATGAAGGAGCTTGGTTTTAAGATAGCGACTAAATCGGGAATCTCCTTCTCGGTATCAGACCTCAATATGCCAACGGAAAAAGAGCGAATAATAAAGGAGACGGAGGAGAAAGCGAAGGAAATAGATGAAGCATATCAGCAAGGTATCATATCCCCGGACGAACAGGAGAGGCAGATAATAGACCTGTGGAAAGAAGCTGGTGAAGAGGTAACTAGGCAATTGATAGCGAATGCCGATATCTTCAATCCCGTAGTTATGATGGCGAAGTCAGGTGCAAGGGGAAGCGAGAGGCAGATTGTTCAGCTCTCGGGTATGAGAGGTTTGATGAGTGACCCATTTGACCGTCTGATTAAAGACCTTGTAGTTACATCCAACTTCTACGAGGGATTGCCTATCCTTGAATACTTCATCTCCACTTATGGAGCGAGAAAAGGACTCGTTGATACAGCTTTGCGCACCGCCCACGCGGGTTATCTCACGAGGAGGTTGGTTGATGTAGCTCAGGATGTGATAATTCGTATAGATGATTGTGGAACAGTTAGAGGCTTGGAAGTGGGTCCTGTGAAGGATGAGTCAGGTAATGTTATAGTGAGATTAGCGGAGCGAATAAAGGGTAGATGTCCAGTAGAGGATATTAAGAATCCGCAAACGGGAGAGGTTATGGTTAAGGCTAACGAGCTGATAACCGAGGAGATGGCGGAAGAGATAGAGAGAGCAGGTGTTCAGAGCGTTAGGTTGCGTTCACCCATTACCTGCGAGGCTGAATTGGGTGTTTGCGCGCGTTGTTATGGAGCAGACCTTTCCACGGGGAAGCTCGTTGCGAAAGGAACGGCTGTCGGGATAATCGCAGCGCAATCAATTGGTGAGCCTGGAACCCAGCTCACCTTGCGAACCTTCCATACCGGTGGAACGGCGGGAAGAACCGTCGTAGATAGGGTGGGAGGTCTGACAACCATTTGGAGAAGAGAAGCTATAAAGACTATTCGGGAGGATATGGAGAGGGGGCTTGTTGACTTAGAGGGGATGACAACTAAGGAAGTTACCACCGCTCTTCAAAGGATTCTCAAAGCTCTTGAGATTCCCGAGAAGGGAATACATAGGGTTGAGGGATTGTTTGAGGTAAGTAAGACGCTGAGGGGTGAGGCGATAATAGTTGAGAAAGATGGAGTGGTTGTTGATATAAGAGAGGAAAGAGCGGGACTACCTACGGTTATCGTTCACTCCCGTGAAAAGGTTAGTGAGGAGCTATTGGGCGAGGTATTAGGGGAAGATGTGAAGGACCCTGCGACGGGCAGAATCATATTAACCGCTGGAACAAAGCTGAAGAAAGAGGATATCAGGCTCTTGGTTGAGGAATATGCCGAAAGTATACCAGAGGTTGTAATAGAGAGGAGATACCTTACTCCTTATAGAGGTGAGAAATTAGTGGGGTTGAAAGAAGAGGTTAAAGCCGGGCAAAGGCTTACGAGAGGTCCTGTTGATTTGAACCTCGTGCTCAAATATCAGGGAATACAAGGTGTATACGATTATATGATTTCGGAGCTTCAGCAAATTTACAAGTCTCAGGGAGTGGACATAAACGATAAGCACTTTGAGATAATCATTCGCCAAATGTTGAGGCGGGTCAAGGTGAAAGACCCGGGCGACACAGACTTTTTGCCAGGCGAGATTGTGAATGTGGATGTGTTCAATCAGGAGAACAGGAGGGTGGCTAAGGAGGGTGGGCGAATAGCGAAAGGAGAGAGGATACTTTCCGGCATTACGGAGGCGGCTTTAGCCAGCGATTCCTTCTTGTCGGCTGCCTCCTTCCAGGAAACGCCCCAGGTTCTCGCGAAGGCGGCAATAGAGGGGAAGAGAGACCCTCTTATCGGTTTGAAGGAAAACGTGATTATTGGGAAGCTTATACCTGCGGGGACGGGTTTCTCAAAATATCTAAATTTAATCCCCGTTGCAAGGGAGGGTTCTTGACGAATGAACAAAATTGATTTAATATATAATATGCCCCTCATTTCTGAGAAGAGGGGCAAAAATTTGTGGAGGTTTGATAGAAGACTATGGCAACAGTCAATCAATTAGTTAGAAAAGGAAGAAAGAAGAAAACAAGAAAGACAAAGGTTCCCGCCTTAGCGGGCTGTCCGCAGAGGCGGGGGGTGTGCCTTATTGTCCGAACCGCACGCCCTAAAAAGCCTAACTCCGCCCTGCGGAAGGTCGCCAAGGTGCGCCTCACAAGTGGAGCGGAAGTAACCGCTTACATACCCGGCATCGGACATAACCTCCAGGAGCACTCCATAGTGCTCGTGCGAGGGGGACGTGTCAAGGACTTGCCGGGTGTTAGGTATCATATCGTGCGAGGAACACTTGATGCGGCGGGTGTGGAAGACAGAAAAAGAGCCCGCTCAAAGTATGGAGCTAAGCCTCCAAAGGTGAAATAATATGCCGCGCAGAGGTAGCGTTCCACCCAGAAAGATTGAGCCCGATTTGGTCTACGGCAGTGAGCTGGTGCAGAGAGTTATAAATCGGGTTATGAAGAAAGGGAAAAAATCCCTTGCGGAGAAGATAGTTTATCGGGCGTTGGACATAGTAAGAGAAAAGACTGGTAAGGACCCCGTAGAGGTCCTTGAACAGGCAATTGCGAATTTGAAGCCCGAGGTTGAAGTGCGCCCCCGTCGTGTTGGTGGTGCTACCTATCAGGTGCCCATTCCTGTAAGGGAGCAGAGGGCGCTTTCCCTTGCCATCAGGTGGCTCGTTACCTACGCCAGGGGACCAGAGGGTAGGTTAGAGCAAGGCTATAGGAGACCGGAAAGAAGGATGGAGGAAAGGTTAGCAGGAGAAATTATAGATGCTTACAATGGAACTGGGGGCGCTATGAGGCGTAAGGAAGAGATGCACAGAATGGCGGAAGCCAATCGCGCCTTTGCCCACTATAGATGGTAATGTAGAGAGGTAATTGATATGCGGAAATATCCCCTGAGTAAAATTCGCAATATAGGTTTCGCTGCTCACATAGACGCCGGTAAGACCACCACTACCGAGCGCGTCCTCTTCCATACGGGCAAAATCCACCGTATGGGAGAAGTGGACGAGGGGACAGCTGTTATGGATTGGATGGTGCAGGAGAAGGAAAGGGGGATAACGATTACCTCCGCTGCTACCACTTGTTTTTGGAAGGAATGCGCTATTAACATTATAGATACTCCAGGACATGTGGATTTCACCGTGGAGGTGGAGAGGAGTTTAAGGGTTTTGGATGGGGTTGTTGTCGTCTTCTGCGCAGTGGGTGGGGTCCAATCTCAGTCGGAAACTGTCTGGCGGCAGGCAAACAAATATAAGGTTCCGAGGATTGCCTTCGTTAATAAGATGGATAGAATAGGGGCTGATTTCTTCAATGTAGTGGAGAAAATAAGGGAACGCCTCGGTGCCAACGCTGTTCCCATCCAAATACCGATTGGGGCGGAATCGGATTTCCAAGGGGTCGTGGACCTCTTGGAAATGAAAGCTTATATTTACTCGTCAGAGGAAGGGCAGGAAATAGAGCGTGCTTTAGAGGAATTTCCCGCTTCCCTAAGAGAGTTGGCTGAGTTGGAGAGAATAAAGATGTTGGAGAAAATAGCGGAGACCGATGACGAATTTTTAGAGAAGTACTTGAACGATGCCTTCACAATTGAGGATGTAAGGAAGGCTATAAGGAGAGCCACCATCTCATATAGGATGGTTCCCGTGCTTTGTGGCTCCGCCCTAAAAAATAAAGGAATCCAAAGGCTATTGGACGCAATCGTTGATTATCTACCCTCCCCACTTGACATCCCTCCAATTGAGGGAGTCAATCCTTTAACAGGTGAAAAGGAAATCCGGAGGGCAAGTGAGGAGGAAGACTTCTGTGCCTTAGCTTTTAAGATAATGGCTGACCCCCATGTGGGAAAATTGACATTCATTCGCCTTTATTCGGGTTCCCTAAAGAAAGGCGATATGGTTTACAACCCCAGAAAGATGGTAAAGGAAAGAGTGGCAAGGATTTTGCGTATGCACGCCAATTACAGAGAAAACATTGTTGAAGCATATGCCGGAGATATAGTTGCTGTGGTGGGGGTCCCTTCAACAATCACAGGTGATACCCTATGTAGTGAGGAGAGACCGATAGTTCTTGAAGCACCTCAATTCCCTCAACCGGTAATATCTATGGCGATAGAGCCAAGGACAAAGGCAGACGAGGATAGGCTTGCATCTTCTCTCCAAAAGATGGCCACTGAAGACCCTTCCTTCAAGGTCCATACTGACCCTGAAACGGGGCAAATCATTATCTCTGGGATGGGAGAGCTCCATTTGGAAATAGCTGTGGATAGATTGAAGAGGGAGTTTGGCGTTGATACGAGGGTGGGCAAACCGCAGGTCGCCTATAGAGAGACGATAACGAAGAAGGTGAGGCAGGAGGGTTTCTATATTCGCCAATCGGGTGGTAGGGGACAGTATGGGCATGTTGTGATAGAAGTTGAACCTCTTCCAAGGGGGAGTGGTTTGCAGTTTGAAGACAAGGTCACCCAGGGAGCTATCCCTAAAGAGTTCATTCCCGCAGTAAAAGCTGGGATTGAGGAAGCTGCGGAGTATGGTGTTCTTGCCGGTTATCCAGTTGTTGATGTGAAAGTAACTCTAATTGATGGTTCCTACCACGAGGTTGATTCCTCGGAGATAGCCTTTAAACTGGCAGCTTCCCAGGCTTTCAGAGAAGCATTAGCCAAGGCTGAACCAATTATTTTAGAGCCTATAATGGAAGTAGAGATAGTTGTTCCTACGGAATATCTTGGCGATGTCATCAATGACACGGTAGCTCGTCGGGGGAAGCTGGAATCAACAGAGCCTTCCCCAGGCAATACGGTTACAATTCGTGCATTCATCCCCTTGGCGGAGATGTTTGGCTACGCCACAGTCATAAGGTCTCTTACACAAGGGAGAGGTATATACACTATGCAGCCATCTCATTACAGTGAGCTTCCCGAGAGCTTAGCAAAGGAGCTCATCTCCACCGTAAGGGGAGCGGGTGCCCTTTGCGAGCTTTCTCTAAAAAGCGAGGAGGTGAAGTGATATGGCAAGAGCGAAATTTGAGAGAACGAAGCCACATGTTAATGTAGGAACTATTGGACATGTGGACCATGGCAAGACGACGCTCACCTCGGCGATAACCCTCGTCCTTTCCAAGGAGGGGTTG
>JACIXR010000016.1 GCA_014360495.1 bacterium | reverse complement strand
GGGGTTGCCCAAAAGGGCAACCCCGCCCTACCTTCTATCCTCTAATTAATCCTACTTTATCATCGCCTCAAATTCCTTCGGCTCCTTTACCTTGCTCATCGCCTCCTCCTTCGTTATTACCCCCCTCTTCACTAACTGCGCCAAATGCTGGTCCAATGTCATCATCCCCTGCTTCATCCCCGTCTGCAAGAGAGAACCTATTTGATAATTCTTCTGGTCCCTTATCAATCCCCTTACCCCAGGCGTCCCTACAAGTATCTCAAAAGCCGCTACCCTTCCCCTCCCATCCGCCCGCTTGACCAGCGTCTGGCAAATTATCCCTATTAGATTTGAGGCAAGCTGAGTTCTTATCTGCGGCTGCTGTGAAGGTGGAAATATGTCAATCACCCTGTCCACGGTCTGGACGGCGTCCGGCGTGTGAAGGGTGGAAAAGACGAGATGCCCCGTCTCCGCTGCAATCAGGGAAAGAGCTATCGTCTCAAGGTCTCTCATCTCGCCGACCATTATGACATCGGGGTCTTGGCGTAGAACATACTTTAGAGCATTGGCAAAAGATAAGGTATCTGTTCCAACCTCTCTCTGCGATATAAGACCCTTCTTATCCTGATGGAGGAACTCTACTGGGTCCTCTACAGTTACTATATGAAGAGGGAAATTGCTGTTAATATAATCTATCATCGCTGCGAGTGTGGTGGATTTCCCTGAGCCTGCAGGTCCAGTTACGATAACGATTCCCCTGGGACGCTCGCAGAAGCTCTTCACCACCTCGGGTATACCTATCTCCTCCATCGTCATAATGCGATAAGGAATGAGACGAAACGCAGCGCCTACATTTCCTCTCTGTATGAATAGATTAACACGAAAGCGAGCTATCCCAGGCGCCTCATAAGCAAGGTCTAGCTCCCATTCATCTTCAAACCTCCTCCTCTGTTCATCGGTTAGGATGGAGTAGGCGAGCTCCCTCACCTCCTCAGCGGAAAGAGGAGCTCTATCGTCCGTGTAGAGGTCCCCGTAGATGCGGAAAATGGGAGGGGTTTCCGCCTTCAATATCAGGTCCGAGGCATCTCGCTCCTTCACTTCCTGAAGGAGCTCATGCATCCTATCTATTGGCTTCATCTTTTTCTCACCTCCCAATTTTTATGCTCTTATAGGGCGGATTGCTTTCGCCCTCTGCTCAAATTCAGCAGGATTCTGCGCCTTAGCCAAGGCTGCTTCATAGGTTACTAGACCAGCCTTATAAAGCTCTAAAAGATGCATATCCATTGAGAACATTCCATATTCAGTTCCCGTTTGGAGGAGGGAATAGATTTGGTGAGTCTTTCCTTCCCTGATCAGGGCACGGATGGAAGGAATAGCAATCAAGACCTCTACAGCTGCTATCCTTCCCGGCTTATCAGCCCTCGGCAGGAGGCTCTGGGAGATAACGGCAACGAGGGTCATTGATAGCTGGGTTCTTATCTGCTCCTGCTGCTCAGGTGGGAAAACATCTATCACCCTGTCCACTGTCTGGGGAGTATCAATTGTGTGAAGGGTTGAGAGAACGAGGTGTCCGGTCTCGGCAGCCCTTATAGCCAAGCTTATCGTTTCAAGGTCTCTCATCTCACCAACGAGGATGACATCGGGATTCTGGCGGAGGATATGGCGCAGGGCATGGGCATAGGATTTTGTATCTTGTCCAACCTCTCTCTGCTCAAATATGCTCAGTCTATCCTGAAAGAGGAATTCTATTGGCTCCTCAATAGTTATTATGTGGGCACGCTTATTAAGGTTTATATGTTGGAGCATTGCTGCGAGAGTGGTAGACTTTCCTGAACCAGTAGGTCCAGTTACAAGCACCAACCCTCTGGGTCGCATAGCGATTTGCTTGAGAACTTGGGGGAGGAGGAGCTCGTCTATCGTCTTTATGTGGAAGGGAATCATTCGCATTGCAGCTGCTATATGCCCCATCTGCCGATAGACATTCACTCTGAACCTAGCCAAGCCGGGAATGTGATAGGCAAGGTCCAGCTCCCATTGGCTTTCAAATCTCTTCCTCTGCTCAGGGGAAAGGATGGAATAAATGAGGTCTTGTGCATCTTCAGGTCCAAGAGGAGGGAGATTGGTTTCCATAAGGTCGCCATAAACGCGAATTACGGGTGGACGCCCCACCTTCAGATGTAAGTCGGAAGCGTCTCGTTCAACTGTCATTCTTAATAAATCGTCCAAAGAATAGGGATAAGCCATAAATTACAACCTCCTTTTCTATCCTTTTCGCAAAATCTGCCGCATCTCCGAGAGAACTCCCGCATTTGCGAGAGCCTCCTCTTCACTAATATATCCGTCCTTGTAAAGCTTGTAAAGAGCTTGATTCATAGTCTGCATCCCCCAAAATCCTCCCTCCCTTATGAGGTCATATATGTGCCCGAACCTTCCCTCCTCAATATACTTTGAAACAGTAGGAGTGCAAACGAGAACCTCAACCGCGGGTACTAATCTCGTTTTATCCACAGTAGGTATCAGCTTCTGGGAAAGAATCGCTCGCAATGAGCCTGCGAGACGCATGGATATCTGGGGCTTATCAGGGGGAGGAAACATATTCACTATCCTGTCAAGGGTCTCAACCGCTGAGGCAGTGTGAACGGTTGAGAAAACGAGATGCCCCGTCTCAGCAGCGGTAAGTGCAACATTGAAGCTCTCCACATCTCTCATTTCCCCGATGAGAATCACATCTGGATTCTGGCGAACAATACGCCTCAGAGCTTCTTGGAAGGATGCGGTGTCTATCCCTACCTCCCTCTGACTCACTACAGCCTTCTTATCCTCATAAATATATTCAATCGGTTCTTCAATTGTTACGATAGTGCAGGGCTTGTTCTCGTTTATGTAGTTAATCATGGCGGCAAGAGTAGTGGACTTACCACAACCAGTTGGACCAGTGACCAAGACAAGACCTTGGCGAGTCATCGCTATGTCTTTCAGAACAGGAGGAAGCATTAACTCATCAAAGGATGGCACGCGAAGCGAAATAACACGAATCACCATCCCGATGCTTCCCCTTTGGAAATAACCATTCACTCTAAACCTCGCCACTCCTTCCCAAGTGAATGCCATATCTATCTCATGTGTGCGATTCAGTTCTTCCCATTGCTCGTCGTTCATTATCTCCCTCGCCAGCTGAGCTGTATCCTCGGATGTTAGGGGAGGAACATTCTCAAGGAATTGGACTGTGCCCGTCACACGCATAGCGGGAGGACTTCCCGCCTTGATGTATATATCGGATGCCTTCTTCTCCACGCCTATCCGCAGGATATCAAAAGCCTTCAAGCTTATCATTGCTTTCTCCTCCTTCCCAGAAAGAGAAAAACTCCTATCAAAAAGCTCAAAGAGATAAGGAAATAAATGGGCAAGCGCCATTTCTCCCATCCCGAGGAAAGGGAAATGGGAGAAGATGCCTTCCTTTTATGTATAACCTCGTAATTGAAACTTTTCACTCCTAAACTTTTAATGATAACATCTTTGTTTTCAAACTGCAAGGGGAGAGAATTCTCTATTTCCCTAAGGGGGAAAAGAACGATATGAAGGGAATTCAGATCGGAAAAGGCGTTAATGAATAGCTGGATATACTGCTTATCCTCTTTCCACTCCTTTCCACCTTTAAGGAAGATATGAGCACTGGTGATGTTTTCCTCATCCTTTATCGTTATATTCTCCAAATTCCGTCCTCCCAGCCTCGCGAGGTTATCCGCATAATCCCTCACTTTATTATGAGGAACAAGAGAAGAAAAGGCTATGCCTATATCCTCGCCACCTGGAAGGATTGAGGCGATGATGACGATATCGGGAGCCTCTTCTCTGGGGAAAATGGGAAAACAAAAAAGAACAAAGAGGAGGAAAAAAGATATAGCCCTCATAGCTTACTAAGAAGGAACAGGATTTTCTCTAGAACTTCCTCTCTATTGTTTGGCGTTAACCAGAAGACGATCGTATCTTCCCTCTGCCTGATAGATTTCAGGAAGTGGTCATCTCCTCTGTGAAGGGTAGCTAAGAGAGGCTTTGAGCAATCAAGAGCCCGGATAACAGCTTGTCGGAATAAAGGGGAGAAAAGTTCCATCTTGCCTATCTCGTCTATCACAATCAATTCTTTATAGGCAATCGCCTCTTCTATGGATTGAACGGCTATTTTCTCAAGGTCGTCCAAGTTTATGTAATATTTCCCAAAGCGGTGGGTAGTGGGGATATTTTTGTGGGCGAGGATTCCCGCCTTTCCATCAAGGGTTTTGAGGGAAAAACCTACCCTCTCTTTTCCTTCCCTTATCTCTTCGCTTATAAAACCTCCAGCGGAGAGAGATAGTCGGGAGAGAATAGCCTTTAGGAGGGAGGTTTTCCCCACGCCAGGCATTCCAGATATCATAAAGTTTTTTCTTTCCATAATTTTAAATGGTGGAGCTGGTGGGACTCGAACCCACGACCTTTTCCATGCCAAGGAAACGCTCTCCCCCTGAGCTACAGCCCCACCATTGAATAATTATAGAGAGAAGAATTTAAAAGTCAATAAAAATTATTCCTCTTTCCAGATGCGGACCCTTCTATAGGGTTCAACTCCACTGCTTTCCGAACGAAGCCCATAGGCCTGAGCAAGTTGATGTTGAAGATGACGAATATAAGAATTCTGGGGAGATAACTCAACCGGCTCGCCCGTCGCCAAAACATGCGCTATCGCCTGCTCCGTTTCCCTCAAAGCCCTCTCCTCCGCCTCCATTTCCTCCTCTTGGAAAATCTGCTTGAGCTTGCTCGCTATCTGGGAGTAAGTGTTTGATTTGACCGTATACACAGGAATCCCCAGCTTCTCCCCATTTCCCAACCTCCCCTTCCTTTGGTGCGCCGCAAGGGTGAGGATAACATCCGCTTCCTTGATATTCTTCGTTATGAGGGCGGGAAGGTGGAAATCCCTCAAAGCCTTCTCCAATTTATTTCTACTCACCCCATAGGGGAAGATGCGCTTCGGTCTTGTAGGGGTGGATGGGGGTGGCGCTGTCTCCTCCGCAGTTTGTAAGACCTCTATCTTCCCCTCGGGGTTTCGCATTCTTATCTCCGGGCGTGGCGGTATTCCCTTCAACATATCGTCAACCGTCTTCGCCACATCATGATGAATGGCAAGCTTGTTCATGTCCATTATCTCTATCACTACATCAAATGTAGGGGGAGCCTTGCGCTCCATTATCGTCTTCTGCGTCCCTCTCCTCTTTGATTCTTCATCGCTGAGCGTTACAACTTGAACTCCTCCCACAAGGTCAGAGAGCGTTGGATTGAGAAGGAGATTTTCCAATGTGTTCCCGTGAGCAGTTGCGATAAGCTGAACCCCCCTCTCGGCAATTGTGCGAGCCGCATATGCCTCCTGCTCAGTTCCTATCTCATCAATCACTATCACCTCGGGCATATGATTCTCCACCGCCTCAATCATAACCGCATGCTGGAGCTCGGGAGAGGGAACTTGCATCCTTCTTGCTCTCCCTATCGCTGGATGGGGGATATCACCATCCCCCGCTATCTCGTTTGAAGTATCAACCACAACGACCCTCTTATGAAATTCATCTGCAAGAACCCTCGCTACTTCCCTCAGCTTGGTCGTTTTACCCACACCCGGGCGCCCTAGCAAAAGGATGTTCTTCCCAGTCTCTATTACATCCCTTATTATATCAATAGTTCCATAAACAGCTCTACCTACTCGCAGGGTCAGCCCGATTATCTTTCCATCCCTGTTCCTTATCGCGGAAATCCTGTGAAGCGTGCCATTTATCCCTGCTCTGTTATCCTTACCAAACGCACCTATCCTTGAAACAACCCATTCAATGTCCTCGTAGGAAACCTTCCCTCTTTCCGTCCAAATAACAGTGCTATCAGGGAAACGAGCCTCCACTTCCCTCCCATAATCCAAGATTACCTCTAAAAGGTCCTCAAGATTTGAAAACCCCTTGAGCCACTCTTTGATATCCGGCGGGAGGACAGCGAGGAGCTCCTCCATATTATCAGTGACGGTTTCCTCTTTGAGAATACTAAACTTCTTAGGGACCATTTCCACCTCCGTAGAAGATTTTTTGTGATAGGGAAAGACGATTTATCGCCTCTTCCTCCTTTTTCGCTTCATTTTGGAGACCATATTGAGTGAACTTTTCCTTTAATGAGCTGTGGAGAACGATATCCGGACCAGCGTATTGCGCTGCTTTCTTGAAATTCTCTAGAGCCTCCTTCTTCTTCCCTTTCTTCTCCAAAAGAAGACCCCAACGATAATATGCTGAGCCGAAGTAAGAGGATAAAGCAACCCTCTCATAAAGCCTCAAAGCCTCCTCCTCTTTTCCCGTCTCCTCATATATCCTCGCTAACAAAAACAGAAGATTGGGCTCGTCTGGATAAATCTTCAACGCTTTCTGAATGTTTTGCTGAGCTAATTTCAGGTCGCCACGCTGAAAAGCCTCTGCAACCTTTATGAAAGGGTCATATATTTGGATATCCAATTCCCTTTGTAATTTGCTCTTATATTCGGATAAAGCAGTCTGCTTCTTCATCTCCTCGTAATCCTTCAGCAATTTCTCTTTGTTCTTCTCGTAATCCTTGGGGAGCTTTATCCTCTCGTCCTCAAGCTTCAAAAGGTAAAAACTTCCACCTACATTCGCTATCGTTAAATCTCCCTTCTTTAACCCTTTAAGTTTCTCCCGCAAATCAAATGGCAGCATCTCAAGGGGCAGCCATCCCATATCATCCTTCTTGTCCTTTTCTCCGTGGGATGAATAATACTGCTTGGCTAAAGCGGAAAAATCTTGCCCTTTAGCCTTCTCCATAAGCTCCTTAGCCTCTGCTTCACTTGAAACCTTTATCCCCCGCAAATGCACTTCTTTATAGGAAGCCTTCAAATCCTCCTCCGTTACCCTAACCCTTGATGCGAGCTTCTCCTGTAGTTTTTTGAGCATCAACTCCCGCCTCACCGCCTCCTTCTGGCTCTCTAACGCCCTCCTTAATGACTCCCTTAACCCCTTTTCATCCTTTATCTCTTTTTTCTCCTTCCTCTCCCTTTCAATTTCTTCATTAATCCTATCCTCAATATATTTTTTTATCTCCTTTTCCGAAACTTTTATTTTCTCCCTCCTCAGAGCTTCATTTAAAACCATCTCATCTATGATGTTGTTTAAGACTTGAAGGCGAAGAAACATCTGCCCTTCAGGTCCGCTCGCGAATGGATATTTATCCCTCTCTCGCTCCAAGATGCTCTCAAAGGTCTGGCGGTCTATTTTCACCTTCCCTATCTTAGCAATATAGCCTACAGATTCCTCTCCACCTAAAGGACCTGGACCTCTAAAGGAGAAATAAGCAGGTATAGAGAGGAAAAAAAGACCCGCTAATATCCAGCTGGCTACCTTTATCCTTTTCTGCACCGTTTTCCTTATCTTGCTTATCGACATAATCTGCCTCCTTATTCTATTAGCGAGGATATCCTTTGGAGGGAAATACGAGAAGCCTCCTTCGCTGGGGAGATATGCGTCTCCAAAGAGACAACCCCACTGAAACCATCATCCTTTATAGCCTTGAACTGCGCGGGAAAATCTATCTCCCCTTCCCCAATCAGCGCCCACTCCGGTTCTCCTGTTTCCTTGTTGAGCCTAGCGTCCTTGATATGGATATGAACGATGTATTCCTTTAACTCCTCATATCCATCAGGATAGGGAACCTCCCCAGCAAAGAAAGCATTTCCCGGGTCCCAAATCACCTTTAAATAGGGAGAATTAACCATAGATAATAGAAGCCTTGTTTCCTTTCCCGAGCCAGCGAAACAGGAATGCTCGTTTTCCAAAGCGAGAATCAACCCCTCTTTATGAGCTTCCTCAGCTGCCCTTCGCAGGTAAGGAGCTATCCTGCTGAATATCTCTTCATTGGGCTCGCAAACTCGCCAAAATGAGAAAGTCCTCACTATTGGCGCATTGAAGAAGTGAGCAAGGTAAAGAGAACGTTTAAGGATGTCCCACTGCTCATCTAAAGAGCGTTCCTTAGCGAGGTGGAGGTCTCCCTTCGGCTCCTCATCTTGAAACAGATGACACTTGAAAAGAGGAGAAGCAATGCAGGAAACCTTCATACCTGCTTCTTGAAGCATCTTTCTTGCTTTTTCTAGCTCTTCGTCGTCCATATCAAGGATATTGCGTCCCCAAAGGGAACGGAGTTCGGCGTATTGCACGCCGAACTCTTGCATAACCTCAATCGCTTCCTTCAAGTCCTGAGAAATCTCATCAGTAAAGCAACCGAGTTTTAGCGTTTAAACATCACCTTCTCTTTCATTTTCTATTAATTATGGACTAAATTGACAAATTCGTCAAACATTACATTTGAGCCAAAATGTTGATATAAAATGTAAGGGAGGGATTATTGAAAAGACGAGGATGGGATTATTTGAGGATGGGATCATTTAAGGATATGGCGAGCCCTCCTTCGGAGGGCTCGCCATTCCTCCACCTATCTACGCAATATCCTAAGCGCAATATCCTCCTTGAAAATCGGAGAGATAAATGTTCTATATCCACCAGTGTGACGGAAATTTCCCCTCTTCTCCACATTCCCCGTCTTTGTGTTCAACCACTCATATCTATAAGTACCCTCTGGTAGCTCTATCGTTATCTCCACCTCCCTCTCCTTCCCCTCCTTTCCCGCCTGCGGTGGCTCGTGAATGTAAATCGCATACTGCTTCCCCTTCTCCACCAAAGCCCTCGCCTTAACACCCTCACTCACTCCCTTTATAACTTCGTTCCCAGGAGCCATCTTAATGAAATCAAAGCTGTGAATGAAATCCTTGAGGATTTTCAACTGTTTCCTCAATGTGGGACTTCCTCCACCAGGAGATTGATAGTCAAGCAAATCTCCCCTCGGGTGATGGGTGGAAAAGGAATAATCCAAGTGACTGTAAAGAGCACCTCCAGCGATTATGAAATCCCAGCCCTCGGTGCGATATAAAACATCGTCCTTCCCTCTAAACCCCGTCTCGTTCTCCCCAATCACCTTGTTCAGGTGATAGTTAATGGCTACCGCGTCAGGAGGATAGGCGTAATGAAAATTGAATATGGAAACAGCAGGATGGGGATTCTCTATCTTCGCTGAACCATTAGCTATGTTCATTGATATGAGATGCTTTTTGGGGAAATTCTTCTCCGTCTCCACTATCACATCCACAATATGCCGCTGCCACTCCATGGTTACCCCTCCAAAATAAGGCTCGTTGCATATCTCATAGTAGATGTTATCCGCATCCTTTAGCTCTTCAACGATTTTCCTCGTCACCGCTTCCTGAAGAGCCGTTAAATCCTTATGCTTAAGGGTGTAAACTTCTTCCCTATGGCAATTCCCTATCCCGTTTATGTTGTTCTTCGCATTCATAGGGTTTATTTCCCAAAGGTCATCGCCATAAAATGGACAGAAAAGGTTTACCTCCACGATGATTCCTCTCTTGCTCGCCTGGTTAACGAAATCCTTTAAACGCTTGAAATAAGCGGGATTCCATTTTGATAAATCAAACTTATTCCCTCCATCAACCGCCCCCGGAACATCGCTACGCGGCCAGGGGCAGATGTAATTCTCAGCGGTTGGAGCAAGAGTGTTATCAGTGATGCCGAAAGAAGAAGGGATTTCCCTATAGACGCCCGAGAATAGGCGGGTGTGATTCAATCCATTTGCTTTCAGCTCGTCAAGGTAGGCGATATAGTCAAAAGCGAGGTTGAGAACAGCCCCATAATGCTCACCAGAACCAACGATAACGGTGGGCTTTCCTCTGAAGAGGAAATAGTGGGGGTTATCCGGATGAAGAGAGAGCACATCCCCTGGATGAGCGATTGCAAAGGTCAGGGAGGCAAACACAAGAAACGCTAAAAAGGTGTTTTCGTTCATTTCAATCTCCCTCCTTAACCAGTTGTAAAGTATAGATTACTTTATTTTAAAAGATTTAAGAGGAATAGTAAAGAGAATATTTACTAAAGGAGTGAAAGCGAGAGGAAGGCAAGAGGCAGAAGATATAAATAGAAGATATAGGGCAGAAAACGATTAATCTTTTCCAATCCACCATTGAAGAGAAGCGAGAAAGCACATATGGCGGGATATAAATACCTCCCCTGCGCCTCAAAAAAATACAAATTGAATCTGATAAATGAAAGGAAAAGAAGGAAGAAAGAGAACACCAGCAAATAAATCTTTGCCGCTTTGTCTTTCTCCTCTTTTTTAATCCATTTAATATCACCCCAAATCGCAAGCAAAAGACAAATAGCGGGGATGATGTAATAACCAGTGGGAAGAAAGCGGAACTTCAAAAGAGGAGTCCAAAAGCTGCCGAAGCAGGTAACAAATACTAATAGCCAATATCCTCCCCAGCTGTATCCTCTCTCAAGGAAATAAGATGGATGGGGGCTGGATGCGAAAGCCTCCTGAAAAACCCGCCATCCGAGAAAATCACCGTATAAAATCATGTTCCGCACAAACCACCAACTATCAATTAAAACAATGGGGAGGAAAAATAATAACAGCTTATTGATTTCCTTCCTCCAATCCCCTTTATTCTTTAGAGAAAGAAGGAAAGCAAGGAAAACCGCGGGGATTAGGATGATCACGCTCAGCTTCGCCATTATCGCTCCCGCAGTCGCCAATCCCCCCAAAAGCCAATCCCTCTCTTTCTCCCCCAAAAGGAAGAATATAGCAAGCGAGAAGAGCGCCTGCACTAAGCTGTCGTTAGTGAATCCAGAGGCAATTAGGATATTGCCGGGAAGAAGCAGAACGAAAGCACCGCTGGCAATAGCGAGAAACTCTCTTTTGAATAATCTTCTGCCCGCAAGATAACAAATATAACCGCTAAGGGCTATCAATATGGCTGAGAATATCCTCCCCCAAACCCGCCAGTTCTCACCACAAAGATAGGCTATGGGGAGGGAAAGGATATAGAATAGGGGTGGTTGGTGGGATTCGTAATGTCCTCCATGGGGAATATTGAGTTTAGGTAGATGACCGCTTTTGAGGATATCCTCAACATAGAGAAAATGAGCCTCCTCATCCACTCCCTTCCCAACCGGTATATTTGATGAATAAAGCGCCACCAAAGAGAAATACAAGACGAACAAAACGACGAGAAAGAGAAGTCCCCACCTCTTATCCTTTTTATCCTTTGATAACTTCATAGACTCCTTGCTTTTCCGCTTCAAAGCTGAACCTCCCGTCCTTTAAATCACATTTGACTTTTTCCCTCTTCCCATCCTCCCAAATTCGATAAACCTCCACTTTATCCCACCCATCCGGCAACTCCCATTCCACCTTTCCTCCCTTGTCGCTGTAAGCCAACCAAATTCCCTCGTACCGAGGCAAGAATACATCTCCTCCCCTCCTTACATACCTTCCCCTGCAGAAAACCTCGTCCTTTTCGCTCCACCAGCCCGATGGATATATCAATTTCCCATCTCTATAATCTTCTATTTCCTCGTCTATAAAGAGAAGGGAAGGCAATGTCTCAAGAAATACCAATCTTATGTATTCCCGCCAATTATCCTTCGTCACATCCATTGATACCACCCCTCCCCTATATCCCCTCTGCCCATAAATCGCCTTGCTGCGGACGCAGGCGGGGACATATGGGATTATTTCCTCGTTCAAGAAGAAATCCTTCGTTATCCAAGGGGCGTCATCTGAGGAGGTCAAATGCCAGAAATAGGTGAGAAAACCCAGGAAGGGTTGAGTGAGAAGCTCCGATGTCACATCCACTCCCCTCTCCCTGAACATCTCCACGATTTTCTTTTTGAACTCCACGCTCTCCAGCCCAGTGCATGTATGCCCTGAATAGCTATATCTCAGTGGAACGGCGGAGAGAACATCAATATGATATGATTCTTTAATAGGATATAAAGCAAATGTCTCCTCCACTCTCCTCCTTGCGTACCCGCCCTCAACATATCTCTTTGGATTGATTATATAGGATTGACCGCCAGCCCAAACACCTCCCTTTACCAGCTCCCCATTTGGCGTTCTGCAGATGAAATCTTCATTCCAAGCAGGGCTATCCATATAGGCATCGTCGTAGTTATCGTGGAAGGAAACTACGGCGTTATAATTTCTTGCCTCCTCAATTAACTTCAGCAAACCCTCCCTTCCTCCCAGCCTCTCGTTAACCTTATCTATCGCGGGATATCCTGTATCGTGCCCTCTATATTGCCAGCCCACTAGATAAACTATCTGCTTCATCCCCCTCGTTAAATGGTAAATTCTCTTTATTATCTCCTTAGCCTCATCAAATGTCGTTATAGGTAGCTCCGCCTGGGGGATATCGCAGAAGATTTTATAAATCAACGAATTCTTATAAATCGGCAAAATCTTCCCCTTTATTTTCTTCCTCACGAGCTTGGCCGCGGAAATCCAATCCCCTTTTCCGAAATGAATAATCGCTTGGGATGAATTCTGAAGGAAAAGGGGTGGATTTGTAGTAGAGTGGCAATTGAAAATGATGCATAAAGAAGCTTTTCCTTCCTCTACTTCCCCGATGACCCTGTCCTCAACAGACTTCAGTTCCAGAAGAGCGAAGGATTTCTCGCCATAGAGAGTGGAGTAAGTGAGAGGGGAACGCCAGCCATCAAGGCCGATTATCTCCCTATGAGGGAAGGATTTCTCGCTATCAACTAACCTTCCTTCCATCAGGGGCAAAGTTAATTTCCCCTTTTCCAATCCCAAAATCGGAAGCCTAATGGCGGAAAGACAATAACCATTCACCTTAACATCACCCCAACCAATCGTTAAACAATCGTTTTGCGATTCAAACCAAATTGCAAGACTCATTATCTCCTTCCCTTCTTCCCTCACCCTTATATCATAAACAATCCTTTCTCCCGCTTTTCTACCAGCCGCTTCTATTATATAGTGACTTGAAGGAGCATAAACCGCTCTCCCATCGGAAGAAATCATCTCAATTTGAAAATCCTCGCTTCTACCACCAACGAACTTCTCCCCCGTTTCCTTATAAACGATTGTTTTTATCATTGGATAATTCTCTTCCGCTATTAATTTCAATTTCCGGGTTTCTAAAGTAACCAATCTCTGCTTAACGGGAATCCCCTCCAAAGTCAATGAAGGCTTAAACACCTTGCTTACAACCTCCCTTTCGCTCTTCTCTCCCACCTTGAAAGAAAACACCTCATATCTCAATCCTTCCCTCTCTATCTCTTTGTTGTCCATCTCTATCCTTCCCTTGGGAGAATAGAAGCCTATATATAGGACATAATCTCCTTTGGGCGCATCTTTGGGTATCTCAAGGCAGGAATTTTCCCTTATTATCTCGCCCCTTCTCCAGCGGGATGTGGGGTGGAAGGGAGCGAAGTCACCGCCAAATCCTTCATCCGTTCCCTTAATGCGGGCGTGGACAAAGATGAGATAATTTTCCTCCTCCCCACTCCCTACATTTTGAAATTCATAAGCGAAGAAAAGCTTCCCGCCAGGCTGGACCTCCTTCCCGCTCGCCGAGAAGGAAATTAAGCGAGGCAGAAAACTGGCAAGGGAAAAGGCGGAAATGAAAAGGAGAAAGATTTGCTTCATAGGAAAATTATACATCCAATATTTGAGGGAAAACAACAATTTGTAGAGCTTCAGAACATAGAGTAGCGATGCAATTTTGCCTCATCTTTTCCCACTATAAAATGCCTTAACATTTTTCTCCTTTTGTCTTAAAATTAAAATCAAAACTTACGGGAGGGATTCATGATATGGTCTTTGTTCCTTTGTTTCTTTTGCTCTTCTCCTTCGCCGCCCTTCCCCAAACTCTTTCAAATAACCTAACTTCCGTCTCACCTATACTTTATAACGGAAGGGCAATCGGCTTCCATCTTTCAAGCTCGGGAAAGGATATTGCCGACATCTTCTTCGGCTCTTTGAAAAATATCTACGCCAATAAAGTGGAAATCAAAGAAAACTCCCTCGTGTTCTCCGATATCCGCTCTACTTCCACACCAACATTCAGCAAAACTTCCTTCATCTCTCTCAAACTCTATCCCAACGACCCCTACCCTGAAATCTCTTTCCGCCTTGAGCTCTCCGATTTCTCCCCTCAAAAATGGGAATCCGAAATCGGCAAGGTTCCTTTCCATTTCCTTATTTGCCCAATTTTAGGGGCGGAGGTCTTCCATCAAAGGGGATGGCTAATCCCCACGCCCATTTCCGACCCCTATCCTCTTCTAAACGCGGAGGGTCCAGGCAAGCATATAGCTAGCAACTGGTCAAACAATTGGACTTATGCCCCTCCTCTGGGCGCCTATCCGGTTCCCGTTGTCGGACTTTGGAAGCCAAGCGAGAATAAATATGTCGGCTATGAGTTTCAAGGAACAAGGCTCACGGATAACAGTGAGAAGGACATCGCCACTGCCTACTGCTGGAAATTTAAAGAAGCCGAGCAATTCTTCACCCTCGTTTATCCCTACGCTGAAAATGTCTACCGAGACCTCCGCTATCCCAAGAAGGGAGATATCATCCAAACCCATTTCCGCATCATCTTCTCTCTCAACCTCCCATCCGATGACGACCCCAACTTCTTCGTCCATCATTACATCTGGGAAAGATATAGGGACCTATTGCCGTCCGCTCCCCTCAACAACGATTTCGGCTGGCTTCCCCAGCAATTCCGCCTCTTCAATTTCCCCGTTCCTTCGTTCGGCGGTCTCTACAGTGTCATTGGAGAGGGAAATCCCTTCCAAAAGCCCGGCAATATAGATGCCTGGGGCGTTGATTGCCACACTTTGAATCCCGTCATTGATTACATCTATGAGCAAAATAACGAGAAGGCAATAAGCAAGCTTAGAGAGGACCTAAATTTCCTCATGCAGAACGCGGAGAAGATGAGAATTAATGGCGAGGATTGCGTTTTTTGGAAAAAGCCCATAAAGGGAGATTGGCACGAGAGATATGGCAAGGGAGTTCCCACTATTCATCAGCCGCAGGGCTGGCAGGTTGCCTTAGCCTTCCTTGAAGCCTATCGCCACGAGCATAATCCCGCATACCTCCCCTATATTGACGGCGCCCTCCGTTTCACCAAATACATCCTCTACACCCGCAACTGCTACGATGACGTTCCCGCCTCCCAATTCTGTTGGCACGCCGCTCCCGCTACCACATTTCTGCTAGCCTATTATTATACTTTCCGCAACGACCCCGGAAGAGCTTCCCTTGCCCAAGAAGCTTATAAGCTCACCTTGGCTATGCTCTACAAGAATCTCCCAATCTTCATAAGCGATAACGATAAATCCGACGATATTGACGCTTCCTTCTTTATGGAACCGAACTCGGGATATCCCTGGCTGGGAGAAGCCTGCGCCAACGAGGTCTGGTCAGTGGCTTACGCCTTGGCTTTGACCTATGTGGCAACGGGCGACCCGATTATAGGGCATTATTTGAGGGGAATGGTTGAGAGATGGCCTCAGCTTTTCCGAGACGAATATTATCCCTCAATAAGGGAATACGATGGTGCCTTCGCGGAGATGTACGGGCTATACGATGGCTGCCTCGTGGGAGGAAAGGGAAAGAGAAGCACCTTCGGCTTCCTCTCCACAGGACTAACCTACCTTGCCTATCCCATTGGCAATGCAGAGGTGAGGGTTGTCTGCGGGGAGAAAGGCGCCCTCGCCTTCAACAAAAGCTCGCCGGATACTAACATAGCAGATTATCGCTACAAGGAATCCAACTTCTCCTTCCGAATAGTCTCAACCCGCTCTTCCCCCTTTGACTTAGTTGTAACCTTCCCCTATTTTGACATCAGGAACAAGCCGGTCTTCCTCATAAGAGAGGGCAAGCAAACCCAACTTAAAGCCGGTGGGGATTATCTCACATATCCCCAGCGTCCAGATTCAATCTATATAAAGAATGTGCAAAATGGAGATATCGTCTCCATTGGACAATACGACCCATCCGCACCTATAATTGACTGCTCAATAGCCAAGCCAAGAACTCCTGAACCTCCCAAGGTTGAGGGCTTCCAAATCCTCAATCTCGCTCCCCATTGCAACTTCTCCCTGCCCCAAAATTGGGATGACCCATCCAGTTTCGCAGGTCTCATTCCGGGTGAACGCATACTCTACGGCATCCCCTTCTTCCTTGTTGACCCTACATTGAATCAAGGGAAGAATGCGGTGAGAAACTCTTCCATCCCGGTCAATCAATCCGCCACCTATGTCTTCCTCCTGATAACAAATGTGAATGAGAGAAGCTCCCTAAGCTTAGTTCTCCAAAATGGAGAAAGTAAAATTAAGCTCGCTAATCGCATCCCCGTCATATACGGTTGGCCACCTCTATTTGAATGGAAGATAGAACTCATCTGGCAGAAGGTTGGTGGTGATATAAGGGAGATAAGAGGGGAAAATCTTGATATATTGGCTGTGAGCTTGACGAACCTACACGATAAATCCCTATCATCCATTTTCTCCCTATTGAAGGAAGCGGAGAAGAAAGCGGAAGAGAAGAGAAAGAAAGAGGAGAGATTGGCGAACCTTAAGCTCGCGGAGAACCTCGCTCCACTCAAAGGACATATAGCCATACTTCCCCAACCAAATCTCTCCAGCAATATAATAACCCTATTGAGAAAAGCAAAAGCAATGGAATACATAGATACACCATCCCCTCAACAAATCGTTGACCCTTCTTATCTAAATGCCCAGAAAATCTGGGCTCTATTATATCTGGGGGGCGAAGGATATTATCAGAATATAGGTGGTGCGGAAAACGGCGACAAAGCCATTCTGAATTACTTGAAGAATGGCGGATTCATAATCTTCCTTCCCAACGGTCCTTATCCCTTCTATTATAACGAAAACAATAGACCAGTTGTTTCCGCAAGCAAGTTCGGTCTTTATATCGGCAACAGCTGGGAGAGCCCTCCCAATGTCAACCTCACTTTCCAACTTAACAAAAATCAAAAAATCATAACTTCCCTACCGGTTAAATTCCCCTGGCTTAAAGATGTTGACCAGCGCTGGCGAGGAGCTGTTAAGCCCCCTGTGGAAGGTGTCAAATACATCCCCATCCTCACCCTTAAGGATTCACGGGGAAGGTCTTATGGCGAAGCCATCGCCTACATTGAATATATGCAAGGTGAGCTTAGGGGAGCGCGTTTGCTTTATGTCTGGTGTTCCCTTCTCCAAAAGGATGAGTATCTCTTCCCAATTCTCAAGGATGTTATTGCCTTCATATCCAAGCAGCCAGCTCCTCCATCCAAATATACAATCTTCAGAGCCCCTACTCCACCCCATATAGATGGAGACCTTAGCGACACCACTTGGCTCTATGCGGAGACAATCAATGATTTTCGTCAATTCAATCTCTCAAAGCCAACCTATTCAACCCAAGCGAAGATGCTTTGGGATGATGAGAATCTCTACATCGCCTTCAGATGTCAGGATGAGGATATTTGGGCTACGATGAAGGGAAGAGATGAACCATTGTGGGAAGAGGAGGTAGTAGAGGTATATGTAGACCCAAGCGGAACGGGAAGGAATTATAAGGAATTCGAGGTCAATCCCTTGGGCGTTCTTATTGACCTAAACATAGTTGAGCCTAAAAATGGAAATCCCGGCGATTGGAGGGAGCTTCGCAAATGGAATGCTGAGGATGCGAAAATCGGTATAAAGATAGACGGAACAGTTGATAATAGAGAGGATAAGGACAAGGAATGGACGGTTGAGATTGCTATCCCCCTCAAAAACTTCCTTCCATATAAACCGACGATTGGCTCTGAATGGAGGATTCAGCTGTTCAGGATAGATAGGTCAAACACGCTCAAAAAACCCGAATTCTCCTCCTGGTCGCCAACAGATACATTCCACAACCCAGAGAGATTTGGAAAGGTCGTCTTTATGGGTTCTTTAAGCGAGCCATCGTTCTCCTATGAAGGGAAGCTCTCTCCCGTATGGAGACCCTCAGCTGGCGAATGGATGGTTGAAAATGGGGTTCTGATAGGTAGGAATGGTATTGGTGATGGCTGGATAGGTGATGGCATACATTTCGGGCTGAACGATTGGAGGGATTATTCATTCAGCGTTGAATTCAGGATAATATCAAGGGGTAGCGATTGGAGGGATTGCCCTTGGTTTGCTTTCAGATACAAGGATGCGCAAAACAGCTATTCCTTGAATTTCTCTGATAAGAACATTCAGCTTCACAAGATATCGGAGGGGATATCCACGGGAGATGAAAACCCCCTTGTATCCATTCCCTGGGCAGTGGACGGGAGCTGGCATTCTCTAAGACTGAGCGTTCGCGGCTCCACCATTATAGTGAACTTGGATGGAGAAGAGATAATCAACATAAGAGACGAGAACCTAAATGCAACCCCAACGATTCCGAATGGCGAGATAGTTTTAGTTCCAAGGCGCTGGTCAGGAAGCAAGGGCGACACGGTTGTGGCATACAGGAATTTCAAGGTAGAAGTTGAGAAGTGAAATTACAAAAGAATGGGGCGTCAGCGGAGCCGACGCCCCATTCTTTCTTCTCTTACTTTTATGCTGCCTCTATCAGCTCTCTTGCCTTCTGAAGGTCTACCTTAACCCCTGGCCCCATCGTTGAGGACAGCGTTATGTTCCTAATATATTGCCCCTTGAATGTCGCCGGTCTCGCCTTCATCAATGCAGATAACAATGTGGCAAAATTCTGCAATATCTGCTCCGTCGGCTGAGACACCTTCCCTATCGGCATATGGATTATCCCGCTCCTATCAACCCTGAATTCGTACTGTCTCGCCTCTTTGAAGTTCCTAACCGCCCTCTCTATGTCTTGCGCCACCGTCCCAGCCTTGGGATTCGGCATCCTCGGACCAAGTATTCGTCCCAACCTAGATACCGTCCCCATCATATCAGGCGTAGCCAAGATCAAATCCATATCTTTCCAACCTTTCCACCCATCCCTTATCCTGTTTACAAGCTCCTCATCCCCAACCAAATCCGCTCCCGCCGCCTTAGCCTTCTCAATATTTTCGCCCTTAGCGAAAACCATTACCTTGGGTGGCGAGCCAGCGGGATAGGGATAAACAACCGTTCCCCTCACCATCTGGTCGCTGTGGCGGGGGTCAACTCCCAAATTAATCGCCGCCTCTACCGTCTCGTCAAACTTCGCCGTCGCAAGCTTCTTCACTAACTCTATCGCCTCAATAGGCGAATACTTCGCGTTCCTATCCAATAGGGCAAGGCTTTCAAGATATCTTTTGCTCCTCTTGGGCATCTCACATACCTCCTTTTAATCAACTACTTGTATTCCCATACTACGGGCTGTTCCCTCAATTATCCTCATAGCGGCTTCAATATCGCTTGCATTCAAATCCTTCATCTTTATCTCCGCTATCCTGCGAATATCAGCCCTCGTGACGGTGCCTACCACTTCACGGCTAGGAGTCCCGGAGCCTTTTTCAATGCGGGCAGCCTCTTTTAAGAGAGCAGCTGCAGGAGGGGTCTTAAGGGTTATCGTGAAGGAGCGGTCAGCGTATATTGTGACCTCAACGGGTATGATTTGACCAACCATATTCGCGGTTGCCTCATTATACCTCTTCACGAACTCCATTATGTTCACATTATATTGACCAAGAGAAGGTCCCACTGGGGGAGCAGGTGTAGCTTTGCCGGCAGGCAACTGCAATTTCACTATAGCAACCACTTTCTTCGCCATCTCTTAACTCCTCCTTAGTATTTCTCTATCTGGGAGAAATCCAGTTCAACGGGCGTCTCCCTTCCGAATATATTCAAAAGAACTCTTACTTTCCCTTTCTCTGCATTCACTTCCTCAACTCTGCCCGTCATCTCAAAGAATGGACCCGATGTAACCCTCACCATCTCCCCTTTGCCAATGGATAGGCGAGGCTTCTCCCTTGATATGCTCTCCTTTATCTTCTCCACTTCCTCTTCGGAAAGAATCAGGGGTTCGGAACCAGCGGAAACAAATCCCCTCACCCCAGGAGTTGAACGAATGATGTTCCAAGTCTCATTATCCATAACCATATTCACAAGAATATAGCCGGGGAATACCTTCCTTTTAACAATTTGCTTCCTACCTTTAACGGGACGTAACTCCTTCTCTATAGGAACCAATACCTCAACTATCTTATCCTGCAGCCCAAGAGCTTCTACCCTATTCTCCAAAGCCGCCTTTACCTTTTCCTCCTTACCGGTAGCAGTTCTTATGACATACCATTGCCTTTCCAACATCTTCAATTCACCAACCCAATAATTTCTTCGTTATGAACGCAACGAACTGGTCGACTATGGTTATAAACGCCCCTAAAAAAGCAATCATAAAGAGCACTACCGCCGTGTATTTGGTAATCTCCTCCCTGGAGGGCCATATAACCTTCTTCATCTCCGCCTTTACCTCTCTGAAGAAGGTGGAGATTTTTCTGATAAACCCCAGCTTCTTTTTCACCTGCTTAACGCTCGCCAAAATCACTCACCTCATATATTGAGAAAATGGCAGGCCCGGCCGGAGTTGAACCGACAACCCCGGGATTTGGAGTCCCGTGCTCTGCCAAATTGAGCTACGGGCCTGCTTCATATTCATCTCGTCTCCCTATGCTTGGTGTGCTTTCCACACCACTTACAGAACTTCTTCAGCTCCAGGCGCTCCTGATGGCGCGCCCTGCTCTTTGTGGTGACATAATTCCTTCTTCTACACTCTGTGCAGGCGAGAACGATTATCTGGCGGGGCATATTAGTCAAACACCTGCGTCACAACGCCAGCGCCTATCGTCTTTCCACCCTCCCTTATAGCGAAACGCAGCCCAGGCTCCAACGCCACCGGCTTCTGCAACACTACCCTCATATTCACATTGTCACCAGGCATCACCATCTCCACCCCCTCAGGGAGGGTTATCGTCCCCGTAACATCTGTCGTCCTGAAGTAAAACTGGGGCTTGTA
>JACIXR010000015.1 GCA_014360495.1 bacterium | reverse complement strand
GTGCCCCTTCGGGGCACGCCCCCCTTTCTTTTTATATCCAAAAATATATCCCAAAATCCAATTTTCCCTTTCCTACCTGATTCAATTAAAACATACCCATAAGCCGACATCTACCACTTAAATATCAACTTCACTTTTAAAATTTTCTAAATCATGTATAATCCTTTTGAAAACTTCTTGAACGGAGGTGATTAGTTTGCTGTTTCTTTTAGTCTTTGGAATAGTAGCGAATGCCTTGGGGGAGGAATTGCTCGTTTGGACGGAACCCTCCTGCGTCAAGATATTTAAGGACAGCATGCCGAAAATGGGGAGGTCAAGGCTTATTCTCCAATCTGCGAAGAACGAGTATGAATCCGGACAGATAGTCCTCAGGGCGGAGGATAAACCGATAAAGGTCAAGGATGTCGTTGCCTCTCCCTTGAAGGGACCAAGTGGCTATTCAATTGGGAAGGAAAATATCCAAATTCGCCTGGTTGAATATGTGCTCGTCAGACACGAAAACAGATATTATCCCGACCCTCTCCCTCCCTTCCGTCCATTTGAGCTCAAACCGAAGGAAAACCAGCCTTTATTTATAACTGTTTATGTTCCCAAGGAAGCAAAGGCGGGGAGATATAACGGAGAGATAAGGATTTTGCTTGAAACTGGGGAGATAAAAGTTCCCATTTCCCTTGAAGTGTGGGATTTCGTCCTTCCCGATAAGCCTTCTTGCGAAACCGCCTTCGGGTTATGGGAAGATTCAATAGAGAAGTTTGAGGGAGTCAAGATGGGAACTCCCGAGGGCAAAGCTATGTACGAAAAATATTATTGGTGTCTGGTGGAGCATCGTCTCAGCCCCTATTATATTCCCGTTGATTTATTATCTCCCGAGGCGGATAAATATCTCAACGACCCTCGTGTGACGACCTTTATCATAAATTACAGCGAGGATGTGAACGAGATGAAAAAGAGAGTGGAAAGGGCAAGGGAGAAGGGATGGCTGAGCAAAGCATATTTCTATCCCCTTGATGAACCCGTGACGAAGGAACAATATGAGGAGTTGAAAAGGAGGGTGGAGAAGATAAAGAGCATAGACCCTCATCTGCGAATCGTATCGCCCTTTTTCCGAAGTCCTGATTTCAGCCAGGAGACCGCTTATGAAGCTCTTGAGGGATTGGTTAATATCTGGTGCGCTGTGACGAGCTATTTCAATCCGGAAAAGCAGATGGAAAAGAAGAAGAGGGGCGATAGCTCTTGGTGGTATGTATGTTGTGGACCTGGCTCCCCCTATGCCAACTTTCATCTAACGATGGATGCGATTGACCATCGCATTTTGATGTGGCAGCAAAAGAAGTATCAAGTTGATGGATTGTTATATTGGGCGGCGAATTATTGGCTAGGGACACCTGACCCTTGGGAGGATATGGCGACTGTGAAGGATATAAATCCGAATTTATACGGTGATGGGTCGCTTTTATATCCAGGGATGAAGATAGGAGTGGATGGTCCAGTATGTTCTTTGAGGTTGGAGATGATAAGGGATGGGTTTGAGGATTATGAATATCTTACGATGCTTGAGAAGTTGAGGGGAAGGGAGGAGGTGGAGAGGATGATAGGGGAAGTGGTGAAGGATATGACGAATTTCACGAAGGATGTGGAAACATTATTGAAAGTTAGGGCGATGATAGCGAAGGAGATTTTAAAAAATAAATGAAATACAGGTGTAACATTTATGATGTAGAGTAGTCTAATAAAAAGGATAGGCAAGCCGCCTTCCTTGCCTGTTCTCTTGCTCTTGCGGTGCGGGAGCCCGAAAGGGCTCCCGCACGCTTTTAAGAGTTAAAATTTTTAAAAAATTTTTGCATCACCATTAAAAGTTCTTGCAAAATTTTTTAAAAACCTTTAAAATGTTTTCATCCGACTATTTATGGATAAGGGATGCTTTCCTTATCATAGATAGTTGGAGAATCCCTAAAAGGAAAGGAGGTGAAAAAGATGAAGAAGATATGGATAGGTATCTCCATAGCGGTTATCCTGGCTCTGCTCAGCAGCTGCGGCGGAGGCGGAGGCGCCGGTGTAACTCCTCCTCAAGCTGACGATGTCGCTAGTCTATTCCCTTTGACGCAAGGGCAAACTCGAACATATGACTGGAGTGAAACACATCACAGCTATACGAAAGTAACAGCAACATTCACCCTCGGTTTGGCTAAGAGAAAGCTCCAGGCAGGTCCCCTCTCCTTCAATATCCCTCTTCCCAAGTTTTCCCCTCTAAAAAGAGCTGAAACACATACATATGAGAGTATAATAGACGAAACCAACACTGGGACGGATATTGAGACGATAATCGGCACTCACACTGGCGACCCCTTCCCGTCAAACATCACCACTGCGATAGAAGAAACCCACGAGCAAGGCAACTATAACAGCCACGAAGTGGAGAAAATGGACGGTTCGGTCATTTCGGATCAGAAATATTCGGGTACCTGGGAAGAATGGTGGCGGGACTTCTACACTAACGATAATGGCGAGGTTAAAATGTGGGGCTGGCAGGACAAAGAGAACACGGAATGGGGTCCAATCCAAGCTTACCCCGAGCCGTTGCTCATTTTCAAAGCTGGCGCAACTTCTTGGAAGGTTGGACAAATAAGAGAAGAGGAGGAAGATGCGGTCTTTTCAGCTGATTTGATGGCAACTTTGGTCGGAACGGAGACCATAACTGTTCCCGCCGGTACCTTTACTTGCTACAAAGTTGTCTACCAGTTCACAAATGTTAAGCTGGAAACTGCCCCCGAAAATGTGCAGGTGACATCATGGAACCTCTCCGCCACAAACACCGTATGGCTGGCTTTGGACATTGGAATAGTTAAATCTGAGGAGAAAATGACTCTAACGGCGAGCTTTAAGGAGCTTGAATCCGGTGGCACGGGCAGCATTTCAGTGAGCTCCACCTCTACCTCTCAGCTGAAGAAGTAACCAGCCAAGCTAATCAGGAACCGCGGAGAGGGGGGAGGCTTTAAAGCCTCCCCCCTCTCTTTTGGAGGTTCAAATTTTTATAATTGATTTCCTGTTTACTCTGAATTAAAATACAACAAAATGAAAACATCTTCGCTTATCTACAAAATCATAAAGTTGGTGGTGCTTATGAATTTCCCTCACATCGCTTACCCCTCTGAAGGCTTTATCCCTCCAGCTAAGCCTTTCCCCCTTGAGGCTGTTAAGCTCCTGGATAGCCCTTTCAAAAGAGCCATGCAATTGGATGCCGAATATCTCCTCAGCCTTGAACCCGACCGCCTCCTCGCCGGCTTCCGAGAAGAGGCAAACCTTAAACCCAAAGCTCCCAAATACGGCGGATGGGAATCAACTCAAGTGGCAGGACATACCCTCGGGCATTATCTCTCCGCCTGCTCTATGATGTTCGCCGATACAGGAGACGAGAGATTCCGCCAAAGGGTCGCTTATATAGTTGATGAGTTGGAGGGATGCCAGAACGCGCACGGCGATGGATATCTTTCAGCTATCCCCGAGGGCAAGAAGATGTTTGAGGAACTCTCAAAGGGAAATCTTGAACCCTACCTCCATTTCTGGGCGCCCTGGTATGTAATCCATAAGCTATTAGCTGGTCTATTGGATGCCCATCGCTATTGCGGAAACGAGAAGGCTCTCAAAATAGCCTGCAAGCTTGCCGATTGGGTTGAAGCTACCCTGAAAAACCTCAATGAAGAACAAATTCAACAGATGCTCTCAAATGAACATGGGGGAATGGTTGAATCTCTTGCAGAGCTTTACGCAAGGACAAAAGATGAAAGATATCTCGCTCTTTCTAAACGCTTCTATCATCAAGCCGTAATGGACCTCCTCCTAAAGGGAATAGATTGCCTGCCAGGTCTCCACGGAAACACGCAAATCCCTAAGGTAATAGGCATGGCCAGGCTTTACGAGCTCACCGGCGAGGGAAAATATCGTATTATCTCGGAATTCTTTTGGGATAGGGTGGTTCAGCATCATTCCTATGTCGTGGGAGGATTCACCTCCGGCGAGGTATTCGGCCCTCCCGACCAATTAAACGACCGCCTCACTGACAACACGGCAGAAACTTGCAAAACTTATAACTTGCTAAAACTCACAAAGCATCTCTTTAGCTGGCAACCCTCCGCCGAGAAAGCGGATTACTATGAAAGAGCCCTTTATAACCACATCCTCGCCTCCCAACATCCGAAAACTGGTATGATGATTTATTATCTTCCCCTTCGTCCCGGGGCATTCAAGGTTTACTCCACTCCATTTGATTCCTTTTGGTGCTGTGTTGGAACGGGAATGGAAAACCATGCCCGGTATGGCGAGTTCATTTATTTCCATAGAGATGATGCCCTTTTTGTCAACCTCTTCATTCCCTCCGAGCTCATGTGGAAGGAAAAGAACCTCACGCTACGCTTGGAGACTAAATTTCCCGAGGAGGAAAATGTCAGCCTCCTCTTTTCTCCCTCCAAGCCCATTGAGCTCACCATCTATGTCCGTGCCCCTGGTTGGGTCAAAGGTACTCCTCTATTGAGCGTCAACGGAGAGGAATACCCCATAAGTGCAATGCCCGGAAGCTATATTGCGCTCAGAAGGGTATGGGAAAAGGGCGATAGAATAGAGCTTCGTTTACCGATGGGATTGCATACGGAGGCTCTGCCCGACAATCCCAATAGGCAAGCCATTCTTTACGGACCGATTGTCCTCGCCGGAGATTTAGGCTCTCCTGAAGAGCCTGAGCCAATCGTTCCCGCCTTCGTAACACAAGACAAACCGTTAGATGAATGGCTAAAGCCAGTAAAAGGGAAACCACTTCACTTCCGAACCGTTGGAGTGGGAAAACCCAGGGATGTGGAGCTCTATCCCTTATATCTTCTTCACGATAGACGCTACACGGTATATTGGGATTTCCTCACTCCATCCGAATGGAGGGAAAGGGAGAAGGAGATAAAGGCGGAGCAGGAATTGATCAAAGATATTGAAGAACGAACGATTGATAGGGTTTTGATAGGAAATGAGAAATCGGAGAAGGAACATAATTTGAAGGGGGAGAAGACGGGAGCGGGTGTGTTTGGGGCTGAACATTGGCGTCACTCAGTAGATGGAGGTTGGTTCTCTTACGTGATGAGGGTTGAGCCCGATAGGGAAAATCAGCTGGCGGTGAAATATTGGGGAAGCGATGCGGGAGGGAGGGTTTTTGATATTCTGATTGACGGGGTTGTGATAGGAAAGCAGGAGTTGAAGAGAAATAAGCCTGGAAGGTTCTTTTATGTGATATATCCGATACCCGAGGAATTGACAAAGGGCAAAGACAAGGTAGAGGTTAAGTTTCGGGCTGAAGCGGGGAAGATGGCTGGTGGGATATTTGATTTACGCGTATTGAGGAAATAGAAATTAGGTGGGAGCCACGCTTAAACGTGGCTCCCACCTCAGCCGAGCAAGGGAACAAGCGAGAAAAGCCGCTTGTCTATCCAAATATATAAGACGAGATTTTCTTAAAAAAGTTCAAAATTTATTTCTGTTAAAAATAAATTTTATGCTCTTTAAAATTCTGAAGAGAAGCGAGCAAATGGCAAAAAGTGAGATAGATTGAGAGGAGCAAAGCAATCTCTTTCCCATTTTTCGTTTGACTTTTATTTGACTTGTTTAAAAGCTATTCTATAATTCTTTAAAGGTGATTAATTATGGCTTTGAAGGAGGAAATACCTGAAACTATAAAAGAGCTCCTAAGAGAGCAAGGGGTTACGGAGGAGGAAATCCTCCTTGCCCTCCAAAGCGACCTCAACGAGAAGGGACATTTCTCACCCACATGGCTTATCGCCACAAAGGAGAAAATCCTCGTAATTTCAACTGACACGAAGCCCCAGCTCCTCCAATCCCTGCCCTTAAAAGATTACAAGTTTTTTAAAGCAGAGGTAGGAATTGGAGGAGGATTTTTCTCCGCCTGTTCCGATGGTTATGAGAGGCGTCTCCTCCGCTTTACTACCGCCACGGCTCGCAAGTTCCAAGTAGCAGCAAATGCCCTTGGAAAGCTCGTTAATGAGGGACAGATTCCTCCCGATATAGTGGCCGAGGAAGAAACCAGGAAGGTTTGCCCTAAATGTGGATTTCCCGTTGACCCAGTCTCCGGCATTTGCCCCCAATGCTCCCCGAAGGGAGCAGTTGTTCGCCGGCTCCTCTCTTATATCAAACCCTATTATCCCACCATCTTGATTCTCATATCGCTTCTCCTTTTAGGGACTGCCTTTGAAGTAATCTCGCCCCTCGTGAGCCGAAATATGATTGATAAAGCGCTTGTAGTAAGAGAACCAACGCCCACAGAAACGAGATTGGCGTTGCTCAAAGCATATGTTCTATTGATGGCTGGCTTGGGCATCGGTTCAATGCTCCTCAGCATCTTCCAGCAAAGGATATACGCGTTTTTAGGCAACAGAGTTCTATTTGATATCAGAAGGCAGCTCTTTGAGCATCTCCAATTTTTGAGCGTGAGTTATTACGATAAGAGACAAGTTGGGGCGGTGATGAGCAGGGTTACGCAGGATACAAGCGCTCTGCAGGAATTCCTCGGATGGCACATCCCCTTCCTCTTTTCCCAGATGGTCCTCTTGTTGGGGATAGGTGCGGTTATGATATCTTTAAACTGGCGGATTGCACTGTTGGTTCTCGTTCCTACTCCAGCCGTAGCTTTTCTTACAAGGTTTATGGGGAGAAAAATCCATCGCCTCTTCCACCGAGTTTGGGATAGATGGTCAAAGGTCATCGCTGTTTTGAATAGCGCTCTCGCTGGCATTAGAGTTGTGAAAGCATTCGCCCAGGAGGAAAGGGAGGCACAAAGGTTCAAGGAAAGGGCAGAGGAACTAACTTGGAATACCATTTGGGCAGAACAACTCTGGGCAACCTATATGCCTCCCCTCTTCTTCCTCTTCGGTGCCACTCCTCTCTTGGTGTGGTATTTCGGAGGCAAGCAGCTTATTCTTGACCCATATCATATGTCAATGGGAACTTTGCAAGCCTTCATTTCTTACACCTTTATGATTCTCGGACCAATTCAAGCTGTTACCAGGGTGATAAATTGGCTGAATCGCGCCTTAGCCGCAACCGAGCGAGTATTTGAGATCTTGGATACGCCCCCTGAGGTGCTTGACGATGAAAATGCCATCCCTATGCCGAGAATTGAGGGCAGGGTTGAGTTTCGCAATGTCACTTTTGGCTACGATAAGTATCTCCCCGTCTTGCACAATGTGTCTTTTGAGGTCAAGCCTGGGGAGATAATCGGGCTGGTGGGGAGAAGTGGAGCGGGGAAGACCACTATAATCAATCTCATTTGCAGATTCTACGAAGCTCAAGAAGGGCAAGTCCTCATAGATGGCGTTGATATAAGGAAGATAAGATTGAGGGACCTGCGCAGTCAGATTGCGATTGTCCCTCAGGATGCCTATGTGTTCGCTGGCACTGTCAGGGAGAATATAGCCTATGGGAAGCCCGATGCCACTTTGGAGGAGATTATTGAGGCTGCAAAAGCGGCAAACGCTCATGAGTTCATTATGAATCTCCCCTACGGCTACGATACACCAATAGGTGAGAGGGGGGTGATGATTTCGGGAGGCGAGAGGCAAAGGATTGCTATAGCGAGGGCTATACTGAAGAATCCCCGCATACTCATTCTTGACGAGGCGACTTCTCTTGTAGATACGGAAACGGAGAAGCAGATTCAGGAGGCCCTTGACCGCTTGATGCAAGGGAGGACAGTTTTCGCCATTGCCCATCGCCTTTCAACTTTAAGCAACGCTCACAGGTTAATAGTAATTGAGGATGGGAGAATCGCGGAAATGGGCACCCATAAAGAGCTCCTGCAGAAGAAGGGAATCTACTATCAGCTTGTGAAGTTGCAGAGGGAGATGTCTCGCCTTGTCGCAATCGGCGTCTGAGAGGGAAAAGTCCCAAATTAGAGTACTGGAGCCCAACAAGGTCAGGGTCGTCCGCCGGGAAGGCGGAGCCCTGGAGCTCAGATACGAAGAGGAGGTGTATTATCCAATAAGGGTTAAGCACGCCTTCCCACTTACAAATCCCGAGAACTACATCGTTTTCCTCACCGAGCACGGCAAACAAATCGGTATGGTTGAGGATTTGAATAAATTGGACGAGGAATCCAAAAAAAATATCTTAGAGGAGCTTGACACTGTCTTCTTCATCCCCCAAATAAAAAAGATTTTTTGGATTAGAGAGCGGTTCGGCAGCTCAAAGTGGAAGGTGGAGACGGATAGAGGGGTCAAGGAATTCTCTACTCGTTCCCTCCACGAGAGCGTTAAGGAAGTTGAGGATGGACACATAATCATCACTGATACGGAAGGTTTGCAATATGAGATAAAGAATATAGACGAACTTCCACCCAAAAGCAAAAAGATTTTGTTGGGCGTGATTTGATGGAAAAGATGTCTTTCCGAGAGATGATTTTAAAGGTATTCAAAGGAGAGGACCCAGGAGGCGTTATTTGGCAACCTCGTATTGAGTTTTGGTTCTGGGTTAATCAAAGGAGAGATACTCTCCCACCTCAATTTAAAACCGCTACCTTAGAGGATGTTTACGATGACCTAAACGCCTCCATTCGTTATTTCACTAATCCCATAAGGGTGCGTTATAAAAATGTCAAGCACAATGCCTATTGGGCGGATGATGTTCATCTCGTCCAAACTTGGGAAACTCCTATTGGCTCTTTAAGGGAGGTTCTCCGCTATACACATTACAATCTCTCAGCTTATCCTGAAGAATATAGGGTGAAGGATATCAACGACCTGAAGATTCTGGAGTACATTCTACAGGATGCTGAATACTATTTTGATTACGAAGCCTTGCAGAGAGATTTGGAGAGGGTTGGCGATAGGGGCGTGCCCCAATGCTTCTTCTCTCGCTCTCCTTTGCAAGAATTAATCGTTACCTATATGGGGTTTGAAAACACAATCTACGCACTCCAAGATTATCCGAATGAAATGGAGCATTATTTAAAAGTAGCTGAGGAATCGCTTGAGAGAATGCTTGATGTAGTGATCTCCTCCCCTATGCCGATATTCAATTTCGGTGAGAACATAGATGCAAATCTTGACCCTCCCTCCCTTTTCAAAAAATACCATATCCCCTACTATCAAAAATGGAACGCGAAATTTAAGAAAGCGGGAAAATTCACCCACATTCATATGGATGGCTCATTGAAGCCCCTTCTACCTTATCTAAAAGACACCCATTGCGATGGAATAGAAGCTGCGACCCCAATCCCACAAGGCGATGTGACCATTGAGGAATTGAAGGAAGCTATGGGGGAGCTCGTCCTTTTGGACGGCATTCCCGCCATCCTCTTCCTTCCCCATTATCCCGAGGAAGAACTGATAAAAACTACCGAAAGAATTATAGAGCTCTTTTATCCTCGCCTCATACTCGGTGTATCCGATGAACCGCCACCCGATACTCCCTACGAGCGATTGAAATTGGTGAGCCAAATAGTGGAGAAATTCAATCAATCCCTGAAAGGAGGGTAGGAAATGAAGATAGGAATCGTTTCATTCACAGACCCTCGCCCAACAGCCTTTGCTGAGGAAAGGGAAAATTATATAAGAGAACATCATAATCAGCTAAAGAATTTCCTCATAGAAAAAGGATTCAGCGTAGTGGACCCAATGGATGAGGTTAAAGGTGATAGCGAATTCTTCGGCATTCGTTCCACTGAGGAAGTGGAGAAGGCAGGGGAGATATTGAAAAGGGATTCTGCTGATTGTTTAATCCTTGGGCTCTGGCATTGGACTGAACCCCAACTTCCCTTAAATCTCGTTCGCTCCCTTAATTTGCCCACCCTTCTCTTCGCTGAGGCTGACCCAACTTGGGCTGGCTCGGTATGCGTATCCGCGGTTGGTGCCTCCCTTTGGGAGGCGGGAATATCCCTCACCCATCATCGCGTTTTGGGGGATAAAGAGGAAGTAGCCAAGTGGGCAAGGGGGATGCTTGCTCTTCAAAGGTTGAGGAAATCTTCCTTCCTTCTCTGGGGCGGCTCTTATTGTCTGAGAATGGAGCATTTGCAGGACGATATACCCTTCCTAAAGAGCTTCCTCGTGGGAGATATATTGAGCGAGGACCAATACATCCTGATTAAGAAGGCGGAGGATATAGAGAGCAACAATCCTCAAAGGATTGAAGGATTCGTCAATTGGTTGAAGGAAAACGGCGCTAAAATCAAATATGATGGAAATATGCTCACACCCGAGATTTTTCGAAAGCAGGTAGCACTTTATCTCGCCAGCAAGGATAGATTGGAGGAACTGAAGGGGGAGAGAATTGTGGGAGTTTCAATCAAGTGTCAGCCGGAGCTATCGGAGATTTACGGCGTTGATGCCTGCTCCATCCCTGCCTTTCTCCCCTTCGGGGAGGATAGCGAGGGGAAACGAACGCCCGTAGCTACCGTCTGCGAGGGAGATATAAAGGGATTGCTTACTTGTGCCCTCTTAGAGGGGCTTCAACCCTCCACTCCTGCTCTCTTCGGAGACCTCAAATACATCAGCGATGATTATATCATAATTTCAAATTGCGGAGCTTCTTCCATCTTCTATGCCTCTCATTCCAATAGCGCGAAGGATACGCTTCCCCATTTGACGATTGCTCCCCAATGTCAAGGGAAGGCGGGCGGTGCCTTTGGCTATGATGGGAAGGAAGGGATTCTCACGGTCGCTCGCCTTACGAGGATTGATAGAGAGTATGTGATGCAGATGGGGAGAGGCAAGGCTTTGCCTATGAGGGAGGAGATAAAGAAGAACATCCTTTGGGGAAACACCTGGCCCCATATAGCCATAGATTTGGGGGTTAGCAGAAAGAGATTGGTCCAAATCGTGGGGGCGAATCATCTCTGCGCTATCGTGGGAGATTTCATTGATGAGCTGAAATTCGCTTGCAGGGAGGCGGGAATAGAGGTTCAGGAGTTTTCCCAAGGCTCGTGAGATTTGACAGCCTTGTCTTCTCCGCGATAACAAAAGATATAAAAGAAGAAGCCCTTAATAAAAGGGTTGAGAATATCTATCAACCTACCCCTTTGACAATCCTCTTCTCAATGGTCTTTTCGAGCGATATCCTCATCTCAATCGAGCCCAATGGAGAGAGAATTCATCTCACGGACAGAAAATATCCCCATCCTCAAACGCCTTCATCCTTCTGTATGCAATTGAGGAAATATATAAGGGGGAGCTTTCTCAAGGAGGTAGAGCAGGTTGAATGGGAGAGGATAGCAAGGTTTAAATTTTCAAGCGGGGCGGAGCTGATAGTTGAGATAATGGGAAAGCATAGCAATGTGATATTGGTTGAGGAGGGCGTGATTAGAGGGGCATTGAAGCTGATTGATGAAAAATTAAGCAGTAAAAGGCAGATTCTTCCCGGTCTTTACTACCAACTTCCTCCCACCTTCACAAGGAAAAATCCCTTGAACTTGAGCAAAGAGGAAATGAGGGAGGATTTGAGCAAGGAAGAGGGGGAAATAGGGAGGGCTTTGTTAAAGCTTTATCAAGGGATGAGCCCTTTTCTAATAAATGAGATTGCTCAAAGGGCAGGGCTCTCTCCCGCGGCGAATTTGCCTTTAAGCGATGACGAATTTGAGAGGCTTTTCAAAGCTTGGGAAGGAATCGCATTAAGAGTAAGAGAAGGGAACTTTCAGCCTATAATTATAAAGCAGGAAGGAAAGCTTATTGGCTATTGGGCTCTTCAAAGCGTTCAGCCCTATGATTTTGAGGAAAGGGGAAAGATGAGCGATGCGGTGGAGGAATTCCATCTATTGCAGGAGAGGGAGACAAGGTTCAGAAAGCTCAAGGATTCACTGAAGGAAGAGATAGAGGGAGAAATGGAGAAATGGAGGAAGGTAAAGGAGAGCTGTGAGAGGGCGTTTGAGGAATGGGGGGATGTGGAGAGGTTTTATCAAATGGGCTCTTTGATTCTCGCAAACCTTCGCTTGATAAAAAAGGGGATGGAGAGCGTAACCCTTGAGAACATCTTTGATGAGGAGAGGAGAAAGATAACGATTCCCCTATCCAAGGAGCTCACTCCTCAGCAAAATGCTGATAAGTATTTTCAGCTTTATCGCAAAGGGAAGAAGGCTGTGGAGGAGTTGAAGGAAAGGATAAAGAAGGCGGAGGAGGAGCTGAAGGTTTTAGAAGAGAGATATGAAAAGGTTATGAGGAGCGAGAGCTTGGAGGAGTTGGAGGCTTTGAAGGAGGGAAAGGAGTTAGAGAAGGAAGAGAGAAAGAAGCCGGTGATTCCAAGCGTCCGCTCTTCCGATGGCTTCCTCATCCAATACGGAAAGAATGCGAGACAAAACGAGCTACTATTGAAGACATCTTCTCCGGATGATATCTGGCTTCACGCAAGGGGAGCGAAGGGAGCTCATGTAGTGATAAGGAAAGAAGGGAAGAAAGAAGTTCCAATGAGGACGATAAAAGAAGCGGCTCAGCTCGCTGCTTATCTTTCATCTGCCCGAGGGGCGGGAGTTGTTCCCGTAGATTGGACTTTGCGGAAATATGTTAGAAAGCCTAAGAAGAGGGAGAAGGGCTTCGTGATTTACACGAGAGAGAAAACGATATTCGTCGAGCCAGCACTAATAGAGAGCGAGGAGACCGAAGAAAAGTAATTATTCAGTGGGAATCCGGAAGTGAACGGGAAAGCGATATTCGTTTTCGCTTATTCTTGCGATTTCCTCTTGGCAATTCTCAGGATGTAGATGGACGAATTCAACCCGATATACGAAATCGGGAGGTTCGTAAAGAAGATTAAAATAAGGGCAACGCCAGTAGGCGTATCTGATATCCCTACCACGACTGGATTTTCCTGCATTTATTATATTGAACTCCCTATACTTTGGCTCAAGCTCTCCGTTTGGCATGCAGATTAATAAGATGGCATATATAGGTTTTTCTCCCTGCTTGTGGATGATATGGATGAAGTAAGTGAGGCAAGGTTTATTGAACATTTCGCCCGTGACTGGATGACGAAAGGTTGCAGAGTAGTATGTGGGAAGATTGGGCTCGAAAGCTATATTGCTTGGCTTATATGAGGTTTGGTTCTGACCTATGTTTATCAATCCTTTATAATCGGCGGGATTGGTTATAACGGATGTCTTTACATCTATATGGAGGAAAGCGTCAGCTGTTTCGTGGAGCATATCAGCACCTATCGGGGAGGAATTGGGGTGTCTAAGCAGTTTGTCGTAAATCCAGAAGAAAACTCGTTCCGCTCCTTTCTCTAAATCCGAGGCTTCATATCCTGCACGTGCGGTCCTCATAAATCTCTCATATCAATCTTCTTTCACCGCCAAGCGGGAGTGCAAGCCTTCCATCACATCCTTAATGTTCTCTTTCAAAGCGGTGAGGATAAATTCAAAATAATGACGCTCAAATCTCTCCAGTTCCTTAAGGTCCAATTTCTTCATCTTTCGCTTTCCGCTTTTAAGCCTTTTATCACAAAACAATCCCCTTCACACCTATGCGAGATCAGTTCAGCGTAATCCTCCACTATCTCTATCAAAACCGCTTTTCTTCCCAAATCCCTTGCGACTTTCCCCACGGTTCCCGAGCCGGGAAAGGGGTCAAGCACTACTCCTTTAGGAGGGCATCCTAATTTTATACATCTCTCCACGAGTTCCTCTGGGAAAGAAGCGAAGTGAGGCATAGAGAGAGGCTGAAGATTTATGCTCCATACATCGCCTGGGTTTCTCCCCTTGGGATGAGGTCTAACGGTTTGAAGGATGAGGTGAACCTCTTTTATCCATTTGTCATAAATCGGCGGGAAACCAAGCAGTTCTTTCAGCTTATTCCAGTCACTGGGAGAAGGAATGGCGCCCCCTTTCCCCCATCTTCCGCTATCCTTCCTCAACCAATGCCCGGCGGTGTCCTTGTAGCCGAAATATTTATCAATTTGCTTTATCGTTATTCCGCGCTGATTCTTCCAGTATTTGAGAAAATCGGCAACGAGGTTTTGATAAACGGTGTATCTTCTCTTAACGATGAGCTTTTCCCCTTGAAGAAAAAGCCTTGCCCCTGGTGAAGAGCCCCTGTTCTCGGGCGAGAGAAGATATTTCCCGTTATAGCTTTTCTCAAGGAGAGTGGGGAAAAGAGAGGGCTTGCTTTTAAAAAGCTCGCCCAGATAGATAGGGTCCTCGTCCTCAGAAGGATATTTGGGTAGTGGGAATTCTCCCTCCCGAGGGAAAGGGTCGTGGATGGTGCAATTCCACTTCATCTCCTCATCATAAACCATCTCGCATTCGCTTCCACATATAGGGCAGATGAAGGAAATCTCTTTTTCGCTTTCCTCCTGAGGCGGATTCAATCTCAGCAATTCCTCCTCACCATCTCCCAGGCTATTAGAGCCATTCCGCTCTCCTTATCCAATCCCTTAAGCCACCCCTTTCTTGGGATTTCCCTTTTCAAATTATCCACAACCTCTATACCTATTAGTTCTTCAATCGCCCTATAGGGGTATTCAAATTTTGGCTTTTTCCTCAGGGCATCTACATTGAGATAATAGATGGGGAGCCCTTCCTCCTTGACGATATATTTATTCCCTCTTCTTAAGAACCCTCTTCACTTCCCTGAAAACCCTTCTCAAATTCTCAACATAATCCTCAACGCTTTCCTACTGACCTATTTCCCCAGGATGTCCATAAATTCTTTGTTTATAATAGGGAGGACTCGTGATGACGGCGTCAATTGGAGCTGGAGGGCAAACCTCTCAGCACCTCTACCGCATCCCCGATATACAAAAGGACGGATTTAGGGAAGGATAGATTCTTCATCTTTATTGAATTATACAATTATCGCTCAACTTTTGCAAAGGCATGTATAATTCCATAACATTTGAGACTCCTTAGGAGGACCCCATATTGCTTGACTATAAACTATATAGGAGAATATTCCTTCCTTGGATTTTTAGGTCTTCTTTAAAATTGTTCTTCTTGAAACGCCGAAAGCTTCCTTTGCCGCTTCTACTCCCTTTATCATTTACAAGGCATGGTTGATTCCACTGGTGGAGCAAACCTCATCAAGAAAATTATGTAAATAAAGAGCGCCTCTCCCCAGCTTACTTCACGGCTTTCGCCTCCTGCTGTGCCTTAAGCAATGATTCTTCATCAGCTTTCCCCTTTGCCTTAATCTTCTCCCATTATTTCTCGCTGACTCTCGTTCAGCTCCATTGTAGCCCTGAATTTTCCCTCATCTAGCTCCGACAAAGATTTCACGATTTCCGTCTTCAATGCCTTTAGTATAGCTTCATATATCGCCTATAGATTCTTCCAACCGTGGTCAAGGTAGTTTGTTCGCTTTCCTGCGCAGCAAAGCCTCCACCCACTCCAAGAGCGAAACAAATAAGAAGTTGTAAAAGTAAAAAATTTAGATTTCGCTATCTCTCCTTGCTGGTAAAGGATATTTTGTCTTTTAGTAAATCATGGCTTGGAAAGCACCAATATATATTAACTTGAACCACTTAAAATTGTTTACATATGAAAGAGAGGAAAATAAAATAAAGGCGAAAGGAGGAATGAGAATATGAAATTTGAGGAAATGAAGCCAAAAGAAATTGACGAAGTCCTTCAAAAAACCCCTGTTGCATTCATTCCCTGGGGCTCGCTTGAATGGCATGGTGTCCAAAATCCCATCGGTCTGGATGCCCTCAAAGCTTACTATCTCTGCCTTAAAACAGCCGAGAAAACTGGCGGAGTCGTCCTTCCTCCCATCTTTTGCGGATATCAAACTATCAAACCCTACCTTGGCTTCAAGAAAACGCTTGAGATATCAAGGGAAACCGTTCAAGCTCTCGCAAGCGAATATCTTGAGCAGCTTTACGATGAGGGTTTCAGGATATTCGTCATCTTGATGGGACACTACGGAGCTGAACATGTCAAGGCATTGAAGGAGGTCGCCGAGGAGTTCCTTAAAAATCACCCCGATGCAAGGGGAATCTTTGCTCCCGACCCAACATTCCTCGCAAAACACGGCATCACTGGTGGACATGCCGATTTCTACGAAACATCCCTCATGATGTTCTTCCGTCCAGAGCTTGTTGATTTGAGCCTCTTGCCAAAGGAAAGGGAGATAACGGTTGAAGAGGACGGCATCGGCGGAGGAGACCCAAGAAAAGCTACAATTGAAGAAGGGAAGAGAATCGCAGAGCTAATCGTTGAAGAGCTCGCTAAGGAGGTTGAGAATTTATTAAGCGAGCTGAAGGGGTGATGTTTATGCTTAAATATTTTCTTTGCTTTTCCCTTCTTGGCTTCATCGTCTTCACGAATTCAATGGCGAAAGGAGAAAGCATAGTGAGAAAAAAAGCATTAGACCCAAGCGCCTTTCTTCAAAGAAATCTCTTGATAAATCCTCAATTGGAAGAAGGGACGACGAAGATAGAAAATTGGCAGGGATGGGGATTGGGCTACGAGATGGATGAAACCGTTTCCCATTCCGGGAAACGCTCCGCTAAATGTCAAAGCTCCGACCCCAAAAAGGAATATGGCATTTTTCAAATAGTCAATTTAAATCAGAAAAAACCAATTCCCATTCTCGCTCAATGCTTCAGCAAAGCGGAGAATGTCAGCGGAACACCAGATGGCGGATATTCCCTATACTTGGATATTGAATATACAGATGGCGACCACCTTTGGGGCAGAACCTCTCCCTTCACCTGCGGAACTCACGACTGGGAAAGGAAAAGCGTTTGGGTCTTTCCCGAAAAGCCCATTAAACAGCTAACAATCTATGGGCTCTTCAGAGGTCATACGGGAACCGTTTGGTTTGACGATTTCTTTCTCGCCCAATTGGAGGGAATTCAGCTATTTGATGGAACTCCCATCCAAAGCATTCCCCTCCAGGCTCCCTCTCCCAAGCACACCCTTAGCCTCAAAACCCCTGATGGCTTCACCCTCATTTTAGACAAGGAAACTGGACAGGTAATAGGTGATAATGAAAGGCGGGGCGGTTTCTATCTTCGGGATGTGGCGAGTGGCTCGGATTTCCGCCAACCTCTCGGCGAGGTTAGACAATCGGGTGGCAAACTTATCTGGGAGGGAGTTGATGAGGAGCTCCAATTGAAGCTCTCCGTGAGCTATTCTATTGGGAGAATAAACAGCGGTTCACATAAAGGGCAGGGCTATATAAGGGTGGATGGAGTTGTGGAGGACCTCACGAAGAAGGACAGGGCGATAAGCGTCTATTTCTCCCTTCCCATTGATGCTGTTGGATGGCTCTGGTCTAACGATATGAGAAGCGAGGAGAGGATAGAGGAGGGAAGGAATTATATAAAGGCGATTCAGGTTCCTGCCGGAGCAACGGGAAGTATGTCTTGGTATCATCTTGCCTGCATCAGCGGTGATAAGGAAGGTCTTTCCCTAGCCATTCCCTTGGACGAGCCTCGTCTCTATCGCATATTTTATGATTCTCAGGAGAAGGAATTCTTCATCGTCTATGATTTCGCCCTCGTCCCCGATACTATTAAGTTTCCCTCAAAAGCCGATTTCCATTTCATTATCTATTCCATCGACCCAAAGTGGAAGATGCGTTCCGCTTTAGGGAAATATTACGATATCTTCCCCCAATTCTTCCTCAAGCGAGTCAAGAAAGAGGGAATCTGGATGCCCTTCGCCGATATCTCCACCGTTGAGGGATTTGAGGATTTTCATTTCGCCTTCCAGGAAGGCGCGCCAAATCCCGCCTTTGATGAACAGCATGGAATCTATAGCTTTATATATGTTGAGCCCGCAAGCCATTGGCTCTCTATGCCCCAAGATGCCCCTCGCACCTATGAGGGTGCTATGGAGGTTCTTCAGAGGGATTTGAAGGGGGAAAGAGGTGAGGGAAATAAAGATATGGCTATAGCAACCCTCACAAGCGGAATCTACGGTCAAGATGGCAAATTCTTCTGCGCAATCACTAAAGCCCCTTGGTGCGATGGGGCGGTTTTTCTTCTCAATCCCGACCCAGATGTCCCAACAACACCCCAGCTTCCCCTCAATAAAGCTATGGTTATGCTGAGGAACATTGATTCAGCGCTTTCCCGTGAATTCATCTTGACGGAGGGATGGGGAAATTACGGGCAGGGCTATAAAATTGATGATAAGATAAAGCATTCTGGGAGATATTCTATCCGCTGTGAGGCAAGGGAATCAGCTAAGGAGCTGGGGGCTTCTCAGACGATTGTCCTAAATCAAAAGGAGCCGAAGCAATTAATTGTGAGTGCTTGGAGCAAGGCGGAGGGAGTGACGGGCGAGCCGAATTTGGATTATTCCATATATGTTGACATATATTATGTTGATGGAACTCCCGAGTGGGCTATCAATGCTCCCTTCAGCGTGGGAACTCACGATTGGGAAAGGAAAGAGCTCGTAATCAATCCCAAGAAACCCATCGCAACTCTCACTGTTTATCTACTATTTCGCAGAAGCCATAGAGGAACTGTTTGGTTTGATGATGTCTCTCTGAGCGAGTTGGGCTCGGAAAAGAATCTTCTCAAAAATCCCGGCTTTGAGGAGAAGGTCACCAAAGGCAGGATAGATGGCACCTATCTTGATTCTTATGAGATGGGGGCTATGGAGTTGAATTTCCGAAGGGAACATTTTGCCTCAGCTGATATCCCCTTGGTTTTTCACAGAGAAAGCCATAAGCCCTGCCAGCTTTTCATCTTTCACACATACGAATTTGAGAGGGAAATTGCCAAGAGGATGCATAGCCAGAACAATCTTCTTTTTGCCAACGCGGTTCTATGGAACTTTCCCTTCCCCGCCCATCTCTTGGATGTATTGGGAACAGAGGTGAACTGGCTTCCCGGTGGAAAATATAGACCGGACGGCGATGCGATAATGAACTATCGCCGAGCTCTCTGCTACAGGAAACCATATTGCCTTTTGATGAACACGAATTATGAAAAGTTTAATCATCAGCTTGTGGAGAAATACTTTAAGCGTTGTCTATTCTACGCAATATTCCCCGGCTTCTTCGATGAGGAAGCCGCCTCAAAAGACCCATACTGGACTTCGCCGAAGAAATGGTATGCAAGGGATAGAGACCTCTTCAAGAAATATCTTCCCTTGATAATTTCCCTTGCCAAGGCGGGCTGGGAGCCTATCACCTACGCTTTCTCGGATAATAAGAAAGTTTATGTTGAGCGATATGGAAGAGCAAGCGAGGGAAACCTACATTTCACCGTTTTCAATGATAGCGACAAAAGGGAAAACCTTCGCTTGACGATTGACTTGGCTTCCCTTGGAATAAAGAAAAATATAAAGGCAAAGGAGCTGATTTCGGGCAAGGATGTTCCTTTCTCACTGCGCGATGGAAGATTGGAAATAGTGGGCGAACTCGAACCAGAAGATGTTTGGTTATTGAAGATTGATTTATTAGGAGGTTGAAAAACAATGAAAAATCTTTTCCTCATACTTCCTTTCCTTTTATCCTTGATTGCGATGTCCTCTGAATTTCCACCCGTTTTCGTATCCTATCTTCCCCATCAGCTTTTGATTGGGGAAAGCGAAATCAAACTTCCCGTGGCGATTCATAACACTACTGGCGAAACCCAAAACGCAAATCTCTCCTGTTATCCCGATAACGCTCCCTCTCAAGCAGTAAATCAAAGCGTTCTCCTACCGCCCTATAACGCTAAAGCCATCATATTTCATATAAAACCCTCGTATCCTTTGCCTGATAAGATTATTCTTGAACTCTCAGCTGGCGGGGAGAAATCGCGCCACGAGATTCAAATCCTACAGGGGATAGACCTCACTAAAATGGTTTGGAAAGCGAAATACGATAGGGAAAGGATAGGAGAAAAGGAAGTCTATCAGCGCCCTGATTATGACGATTCCTCTTGGGAAATAAGGGAAATTCCCTCCCTTTGGAATGATTTGGGAGACACTTGGTGCAGGGTAAAATTTCGCATTCCCGCTGAATGGAAAGGTTCTCCTCTCTATTTGATAATTGGAGCGATAGACGATAACGATGTCACCTTCCTAAACGGGGAGAAAATTGGAGAGACGGACGGCTGGGATATCCTCCGCAATTACAAAATTCCCGAGGAAATCGTCAATTGGGGAGGGGAAAATATCTTGGCGATTAAAGTGGAGAATGTGAACGCGGGAGGTGGGATTTACAAGCCACCTGTTCTTATAAGCAGACTTCCCGTCATCCCTCAAAGCCCCTGGCGAATGCTTGAAAAGAAGGAAAATCGGCAAAAGCCAAAAGAGATCGGCGCTCCCCTACCGATTCGTCCTATAAAGGTTGTGGATGGCGTCCTTTATTATCAAGATGGGAAGGAAGTTGCCCTTTGGGGAACTAATATCTATCCTCAATCTTGGAATGAATACGAGAACATAAAAAAGCTCGGTTTGGACCATAAGAAAGTGACAGATGAGGATTTTGGGCACTTGAAGAAAATGGGTGTGAATGTGATAAGGATGCACATCTTCGAGAAGGAGATAGCCGATGAAGAGGGGAATTTGGTAGAAAACGAGCATCTTGACATTCTTGATTATGTTATCTACAAATGCCAGGAGGAGAATATCTATCTTTTCCTCACCCCAGTGGCTTGGTGGTGGAGTCCCAGCAAAATTCCCTGCTTTTCCGATATCCCCAAGGAAAATATGATGGTCGATAAGAAGGTTATAGAGAGGACGAAGAATTATTTGAAGCAATTCCTGACCCACTTGAATCCCTACACGAAGAAGAGACTTTTGGAGCAGGAGGGATTTTTCGCAATTGAGATAATGAATGAGCCAACCTATTTCAGCTATGATGATTTGGTTGCGAAGGAGAAGCGGGGAGCGGATTATCAATGGAAGGTTTGGGAAAGCTGGTGCGAGGAGAGAGGGATAAAGCCCGAGGAGAGAGAGTTCTTCCCTCTCTTCCGCTATGAATATTTCGCAAACTGGCTTGGAGAATGCTACAAGGCGATAAGAGAGACGGGAGCAAAGCAGATAGTGGCAGCTCCCTTATTTGGAGCCGACCGTCAAGATGATTTAATAGAAGCAATTTATCTCTCGCCCTGCGAGGCTATAACTTATGGCGGCTATCCAGGCGGATGGTCGCAGATGAACGATTCAAGAGATATGTTGGAGGAAGTTGACGGAAATTATCGCTGGTTGAGCGAGTCCCTCTCAGACCCAAGGCTCAAATTTAAGGCTCGCTTGGTGTATGAATTTGATGCCCCCGCCCTTTTAAAGGGGGCATATGTCTACCCTTTGATTGCCTGTATGTGGAGAAGCCTCGGAACGCAAGTGGCTTGCCAATTCCAATATGATAGCGTTGCCACGGCGGAGTTTAACTCCGATTGGTGGAATCACTACCTTAATTATCTCTACACTCCATCAAAAGCTGTAAGTTATATCATCGGAGGAGAGGTCTTCAGGAGATTGCCACGTTTCTTCCCCTATCCTAAGCCTACAGCGATGAGGGAGCGAATCTTTGACGGGTTCGCCGTCTCCTTCCCCTTTAACATCTCTTTGATGTGGAAAGACGGGATATGGATGAATTCAAACGAGGTGGTTTGGAATCCCTTAAAGCCCTCGGGGATTCCCAAGTTAATAGTTGGAGTCGGTTCCTCTCCCTTCGTTCAATATAATGGGACGGGGATATATAGGATAAGAGTTGAGGATAAATTCTTTGATATAGAGGTCCATCCCGATGCGGAGATAAATCCCCTTGCCGACCCGATGAGGACGGAAGTGGGTAAGACGCTGACGAAGTTATATGAGCGAGAGCATGATGTGGTGATAAGGTTGGGGAAGAAGGAATACAAATTGAGGGTGAAGCCAGGCAATTACCGAATTGCTCGTTGAAAGATATTTTGAAGGAATTTAGGGGGCTTCCCTTCGGGAAGCTGTGGCAATCTCACCTATAGAGAGAAGACTTAAAATGGGTCCCAAATGTTATGAAATTATACAATATATTGACTGATTATTTGTTTCGGATATAATGAAGACAATTAATGGAAACATTACATTTAAGGAGGGGGTTACAGCTTATGCGACTTTTACAGGGAAGAGCTTTTAAAAAGCTCTTAGCGTGCTTGTTTGTCATCGCGCTTCTTGGTCTCCAAGGTGGCGGTGACGCTCCTTCTCCTCCCTCAGTTCCAACCCAAACATTTGAGAGAACCTTCGGAGGTAGTAATAATGTGGATTGGGGCAGTTGCGTAGCTGAGACCAAGGATGGAGGTTATATCATCGTTGGATACACTTGGTCCTTTGGCGCAGGTAAGGGTGATGTATACCTCATAAAGACTGATTCACAGGGAAACAAGGTCTGGGAGAAAACATTCGGAGGTAGTGAAGGGGAGTGGGGCTATAGCGTAGCGGAGACCAAGGATGGAGGTTATATCATCGTTGGGGTAACTGAGTCCTTTGGAGCAGGTGGATTATTTGATGTATACCTCATTAAGACTGATTCACAGGGAAATAAGGTCTGGGAAAAAACATTCGGAGGTAGTTATGATGATTGGGGCTATAGCGTAGCGGAGACCAAGGATGGAGGTTATATCATCGTTGGATACACTTGGTCCTTTGGCGCAGGTAAGGGTGATGTATACCTCATTAAGACTGATTCACAGGGGAACAAGCTCTGGGAGAAAACATTCGGAGGTAGTGATTGGGATTGGGGCTGGTGCGTAGCGGAGACTAAGGATGGAGGTTATATCATCGTTGGGAAAACTTGCTCCTTTGGCGCAGGTTATTGGGATGTATACCTCATAAAGACGGATTCACAGGGAAATAAGGTCTGGGAAAAAACCTTCGGAGGTAGTGATTATGATTTTGGCAATTGCGTAGCGGAGACTAAGGATGGCGGTTATATCATCGTTAGGAGCACTTGGTCCGTTGACGCAAGTGAGAGTGATGTATACCTCATAAAGACTGATTCACAGGGAAATAAGGTCTGGGAAAAAACCTTCGGAGGTAGTGATTATGATTTTGGCAATTGCGTAGCGGAGACTAAGGATGGAGGTTATATCATCGTTGGGGTAACTGAGTCCTTTGGAGCAGGTGAGGGTGATGTATACCTCATAAAGACGGATTCACAGGGAAATGTGCATAAGGGGAGGAGTTATGTGAAATAGGTGGTTGGGAAGAAAGCAGAAAGTGGGAAGCGTTATCGGATGGAGAGGTGGGAGAAATTTAAGGCTCATCCGGGAAGGGATTAGCGAGTTTTAATTTGAGGGGCGGGCTCCCTTAAGGGAGCCCGTGGCAATCTCTCTTTGCCCACCCTTCCGTCATTGCGAGGGTTCCCGAAGGAAAGCTGTGGCAATCTCGTCTTTTAGAGAGAAGACTTAAAATGGGTCCTTAATGTTATGAAATTATACAATACATTGACTGGTTATTTGTTTTGGATATAATGAAGACAATTAATAAAAATTAAAAATATTACATTAAGGGAGGGATAAGGCTTATGGGTTTTTTACAGGGAAGAGCTTTTAAAAAGCTCTTAGCGTGGTTGCTTGTCATCGCGCTTCCGCTTCTTGGTCTCCAAGGTTGCGGTGGCGGTGGCGCTCCTTCTCCTCCCTCAGTGCCAACCCAAGAAGCGGAGGGAACTGTTAACCAGACTGAGCTCGGTGGCGATGGCTTAAAGGTCGTTTCCGCCTACCAAGATGAAGCCCCGGTTGACAAAAATGGCTCCTTCCAGACTACCGTCTCCTCAAATGGTGTCCAACTCCTCTTCCTTCTCGACCAGAACAACCAGCTTCGTGGATTATCCCTTTCCATACCCCAAACAAAAGGAACTCGCCAAACCAATGTTATCCCCTTTAGCGTTGAATCCACAGTGCTCTCTATACTCTTCATAGCTCCGGGAATCTTCCACCCCCTACCCACGGAAGCACAAGTTAGAATTAACGAAATTAAAAATCTCCCCTCTTTTAGCGATGCAGTTAATTTCCTCCACCAGAATATCAACGAAAAACCCCTACAAGATATCCTTGAAGACGAGACATTCAATCAGAAGCTCTTAAAATGCATTGAGGATTGGCTGGAAATACATCCAATAACAACCAAGTCAAGGGATATAACGCCTGGCGCACCCAAAGGTGGCTTCTATGTTAAAGTTGAAGACCAATCAAATCCCTCAAATGTATCCCTAACATTGGAGAATTGGGCCTGGAGATATGTGAATGTCGCCAGGCGAGATTTGGACCCAGATGAAGAGGAACTGAAAGTCCAATATATAGCAGATGGAATTAACAGCATGGCTGGAGGGATTCCCGCCAGTGTGGGTGCCGTCTTCACAGGGACACTTGGCGACCCTACCAGGCGGAAAGACAATGTCAATTTCACCAGTCCCGCTATCGGGAAAGTAGAATACTGGGTTATAGGTCCGGGGAAAAGCTCCGGCTCCGATACCCTCCCTTCATCTATCAAAACGAGCTCGGTTGACGCTTGGGGGCTCAGCATCGTTTCCTATTGCTTAGCACCACTACTCGGGGCCTTCCTCGGAAATATAAATGAAAAAGCCAAGGAAATATGGCAGATTTTGAGCACAAGCTCCGATATCCGTGAGCTTATAAACCAAGCTATGAATCCTGATGACCTTGCATCGCTTATGAGAGCACTTATTAATGTCATGTATAAAATCCTCTCGGTTTTCATCGAGCAAATCCTCTTAACGCTCGGGATTTCCTCCCTTAACCTTGTAATAGCTGCGCCCCAGATAGGTTCTTGCATCTCAAATGTCGCTATTGCAGCGATAAATTGGTTCAACCTTCCCCAGGTTGCGAAAGTGGAGGTCCACGCAAAGAGCGGGGCAGATGTAGTGGTTAAATGAAAAGGAGGTGATAGGAATGAAATTCCTCAAAAAAGGCAATATCCTTCTGCTTGGAGCTTTTATACTAATCCTCAGCGGTTGTGGTATTAGGTTGTTCAAAGGCTCTGATGAAAGCGCCTCTACGGGACCTCAGACAGGCGGAATAAGCATAAGGATTGTCTGGCCAGAAAATAACGACCAGAGGTTGATTCCCTCTGCAACCAATAGCGTGAAGATAAGGATAATGAAAGGGACGAATGTTGTCCTCACGGATGTCATACCGAGGGAAGCTGGAGAAGCTGAAGTGAAGAAAAGTTATAAAGATATACCTGTGGGAGATGTGATTTTTGAGGCTTCTGCCTACGCATCACAGGATGGAACAGGCGTTGCCCTGGCAAGGGGAAGCGCAACCGTCCAAATAACCCTTGGTGAATATGCTCAAGTGAGCATCACGATGGCTTCAACCATCACGAAGGTTGAGGTAACACCAGCTGAGGCGACTCTAAGCGTTGGGGAAACCCTACAGCTCACCGCAACAGCCAAGGACGCTGATGGGAATATAGTTTTAGTTCCTGAAGGGGGTTTCAGCTGGCAATCGTCAAATCCCGCTGTTGCAGAAGTTGATGAGGGGGGAAAAGTTACTGCTAAATCCGAGGGCTCCGCTACGATAACAGCGAGGGAGAAAGAGTCTGGCAAATCGGGAAGCGCCAGCATAAAAGTTGAGACAGCCCCTTCAGTCATCACATTTGAGAAAACCTTCGGAGGTAGTAGTTGGGATGAGGGCTATAGCGTAGCGGAGACTAAGGATGGCGGTTATATCATCGTTGGGATAACTTGGTCCTTTGGCGCAGGCAAGGACGATGTATACCTCATAAAGACTGATTCACAGGGAAATAAGGTCTGGGAAAAAACCTTCGGAGGTAGTAGTTGGGATGAGGGCCATTGCGTAGTGGAGACTAAGGATGGAGGTTATATCATCGTTGGGGAAACTGATTCCTTTGGCGCAGGTGGTGGTGATGTATACCTCATAAAGACTGATTCACAGGGAAACAAGGTCTGGGAGAAAACATTCGGAGGTAGTGAAGGGGAGTGGGGCTATAGCGTAGCGGAGACCAAGGATGGAGGTTATATCATCGTT
>JACIXR010000014.1 GCA_014360495.1 bacterium | reverse complement strand
GGGGGTATAAATTACTGGACATCCGGGTTTGTTTTTGGCTTTTTTTATTTGGGGGGGGGCCACCTTAATGGCCCCCCGCCCCCCCTTTTTACCACCCCTAACCGATAAGAAAGATATTCAAGAGAGAAATTATCCCCCTACCATCCAAATGCCTGAACTAAAAATTTAAGATAGCGTCTCAAATATCGCGGATTTATAAGAGGTTGTTTAGTCTTTAAAAATTCAACATAGGCATTTCCACAATAAAGGAAACGCTGCCTGTAAGGGCTCCCTTCTGGGAGCCCGTGGCAATCTCAAAGAGATTGCTTCGTCGCTTCGCTCCTCGCAATGACAGAGAGGGATTTTCATCGCGAACCCGCCGAAGGCGGGCAATATTTTCAATCTAAAAATTCCTATCTCTTTTCCATTTCAAGAGACCAAAAGTGAACTGCATAAGGCTCAAAATTCGCTTTTACTTCGTCATTTTCCTCGCTCAAGATACCTCCCCCCTCCTCCCTCAACATACCCTCACCTTCCGCCTCAAGCACAATATGTTTTAATCGCACATTATTTTCAAATCCTCTCCACTTTATCTCACAAGTAATGGGTTGCTCGGAGAAGTTCCAAAGCATCAACTTATAAGATTTTTCCTTCTCATCGTAAGTGGCGAAGCCATGAACCTGGGGATGATTTGATATCAATTCCAACCTTTCCCCGCTCATTTCTGATAAAAGCTTGAAGGTGAAATAGACGGGACGTCTACGATTATCAAAATCGTAAAGCCCAAGGCGAACATCACCCTCGTTCCAAAAGCGAATGATATTCTTAATCCCCTCGGGAGACATAAAATCGGCTAATTTCTCACTATTGACTTTGTAGTCTCTGATGTGATAATAACAGGAGTAGTCAAGACCAGCCAAGACCATCTGATAGATTGCCTCCGCGACGAAACAGGGTTGGAATCTCGGGTCGTGAGAGGGAGCTCCCAAATCCATATTCCACTCATCAAGAATTGTTTCCAACTCCAGCCGAGGATATTTTCCCAACAACCCTCTTACATATTCAATCGTCTCCCTGATTTTCAGGGGGTCGTTCGTGTAGATGTGCCAGGAGACGAAATGAATAGGGATATTCTCCTTATCGCAATGTTCGAGGAGGGTAGTAAGAATAGGAGAACCCACATAGGCAAGGGCTGGTCCACCGACCAGGGCAGATGAGTCGGCTTTGAGAATCGCCTCTGCTGTTTCCCTATAATAGCGAATATACTCCTCCGGTTTAAAGCGATAGGGACAACCTCCTCCCTCACCTAAATCGGGCTCATTTGATATTTCCCAATAGCGAATTCCCGCCTTCTTATCCTTATAATGCTTCACTAAATTGAAAATAAGTCGCTTCCATTCTTCCCAATCATTTGGCTCAACTATATCATGATTGATTTCAGGATAAAGCGCCCTCGGCTTGATAGTAATACACATCAAGGGTTTAGCTCCCGTTTTGAGGATTGCCTCAATGTAGCGGTCTAACTTGCTGAAATCATATTTACCGGGTTGAGGCAGGAGATGAAAATATTCCTGAATGAAGAGGCGAATTATAGCGGGACGCAGGGCGCGGATTTCCTCAATTCTGTCCTCCCAAATGGGTTCATCCCAGAAGCCTCCCTGCCCCAAAGAAGCTACTTTGCTCATATTTAATGAACCGATTCTCTCCTTTAAATTGACAGTGATTTCCGCCTTCTCAACTTCCGATGTATTCGCCATAATGGACACCTCCAAAGCGATAAATATCAGGCATAAAAGCAAGATTTTATTCAAAAAATGCTTTGTAAAAATACCCCAAGGCAAAGTGCATATGTCTCGCGAGCAAATTATAGGGATTGCCACCGTTTTTAGGGAAAGCTTCGCAATGACAATTAGGCAACATTGTGAGGGGCAACTTTCTCGTCATTGGTTGCGGTTTAGATAAAAGTCTTGAAAATTATCCTCTGCTGGAAGACAAACGGACCGAGGATTCCCCATATTGAGCCGATTACATAGTCTCCCAAAATCAAGCCGAGGAAAAATGGCAAAGCTCTTCTATGAAGCCTCATTCCACCTGCGTGTAGAATGACCACTTTTAGAAGCCAAGAGATGAAGAAGGAGAACCAAAAATAATCCATTGCGAAGGATACAGCAAGAGCATATCCTGCGGGATGGAATGGCCACCACCATAGGTGCCACCTCGCTGCCCGCAGAAGCGCCACAGTTGAGAAACCTACGATAAACGCAATAACGCCGTCTTTCTCCACTCTTTTCCCGTAATTCAACCATTCGTTTAAATGATTGAAACCCTCCCAAGCGGCATGGTCCTTAAAACCTATGCACTTCGCTCTTGCCCCCTCGCTATAACCCGTGTAAAGATTGAAGAAATAGGTAGCCAATAAGGAGATGAGTATAGAGAACAAGATGAGCCAGAAAATCTTTCCCTGTTTAATCCCCATAACATCTCCCATCTTAAAAGCCTCCATTTGATTCGGCATTGGATGAGTCCTGTAGCATCTATTCAGCCAATATAAAAACCAAAGGGGTATGGCATTCTCCTTTCCGATGATTTTAGAACCTAAAATAGTGCCCATTATGTTTTCAGGGTTAACGAAGTAAATCTCGTGGGGAGTGCCCAATTCCGCTCTGACCCTTGTCATAGCCAGGGCGAGGAGAAAATAAATACCAAAGAACACAAAAGAAGCCCAAATGGCCAGCCCTGCTTTAAAGGAGAAATAAATTAGCACAATCCCACCCACAATCAAGCCGATAATAGCTCCTCTGTATGAAATAGGCTCATCGGAGTCGTCTACATCGCTTTTCCCAAATGCCTTCTTTATCGCCTCCCAGATTTGTCTTCTACTTCCCCAAAGAGCGACGACGCCCAAGGCAATCCAAGCGCCCGAAGCTTGCTCATTGAAGAAGGGGAAACCCCTGATGCTTCCTTCCCATCCCGTCGCCCTACCCAAAATCTGCAAAAACTTGCGAAAGACATAGAAAAACCAGCAAGAAAAGGAAAGGTCAGCGGGAATGAAGAAGGCGAGACCAATGGCAAAGGGATATTTAGAAAGCGGTGTCCAGCCTATAGCATTCCAGGGTGGGGTGGTGATATATTGACCCAAATCGTTGGCAGGGTCCCAAGCGCTAACGGGTATTCGGGGGATATAGGGGAGAAGGGAGGCAATTCCATTGATTGAACCGATGAGGAAGGCTATGGTGAAGCCAACCCATAGCAGACGATTCCTGAAGAGGGGAATATCTCCACCGCCTCTCGCTATTTCTAAAGGCAATTGGATGATTGGAAAGGAAAGCTTCTCCGCTTCAGTCCACTGCTTTCTCAATATTACATTGAGGCAGAGCATAATAAATATCAGGGTAATAACATAAATGCTCCAGTAAAAAAGTGGCTTAGCCCAAATGTGAAGATGGGGAAGAAGATATTTTGTTGCTCCTCCACCGTAAAAAGCCTCAAGGGCATCCTTATCGGAGACGAAAAGCCATTTAGGCAGATAGGGGATTATTGTTTCCGCCCATTTGTTTTCCGGAGTGGCGAATTTGAAGGGGAAACCAAGAAGACCAAATAGATATTGAAGGGAGTCGGTTCCCGCTATTGCGGTGGACATAACAAGCATTATGTAAATCAAGATAATTTCCTCTGAAGTGAGGGGGGCAAAGCTTAGATGTCTCGGAAGCCAAAAGAGGAATAAATTGAAAATAAATAAAGTTGAAAGAATGTGATAGAAGTTGAAGGATGTTTGATAATGCAAAACGATGACGATTAGCAAGTCCAACAGGCAGAAAAGGAAGGAGAGGCAGAGGGGATGAGCTTTCCCTCTTTTGTGAAAGAGATGATTGAACAAAACTACTATGAAGATGAGGAAGACGGGCGTGATGAACAGCGGGATGCAGGAGCTGTCAAGAGTATACCACCTCACCTCCATAACAGTTATCCAATAAATGTTTAAAGAGATAAGGAGGGTTCCAATTAAGATAGCTCTGATGGAACGAATTCTTCTTTGAGGAATTGTCTCTTTTGCCATAAATACTCAAAAGCAAGTTTATAGACTATATGATATATAAAGCAAGAAAAACTTTTTATTTAAGAGCACGCCTACATAAGACATTACAGATGGCGCACATCCCCTCACCTCGCCCCAAAAATCCCATCCCCTCAGTAGTAGTCGCTTTGATGTTGACTCTCTCCTTTTCTATCTTCATACATTCCGCTATCCTCTTCACAATCTCCTCTCTATAAGGGAAGATTTTCGGCTCCTCAGCAAGAAGCACGCAATCAACATTCTCAACCTCCCACCCCTTCTCCCTCGCCATCCTCACAACCTCTTCCAAAATTATCACGCTCCTCACATCCCTCCACTTCTCCTCTCCCGGCGGGAAATAAACCCCTATATCGCCGATTCCAACCGCTCCCAAAATCGCATCCGCTATTGCATGAAGGAGAACATCCCCATCTGAATGCCCCAAAAGCCCTTTATTGTAATCTATTTCAATCCCACCCAAAAACAACCTTCTCCCCTCAACTAACCTATGAAAATCCACGCCAACTCCACTTCTATATTCCCACTCCCCTATAAGTTTCTCCGCTGTCTCCAAATCCTCAGGGTCCGTTATCTTTATGTTCGTTTTCTCCCCCTTTATCATTCTCACCTTTACTCCCATTCTCTCAACGAGAGAAGCGTCATCCGTGGCAAGATATCCCTCCTCATACGCTCTTTTATGTGCTTCCCTTATCAATTCCGCTCTGAATACTTGAGGGGTTTGGATTGTGTATAGCCCTTCTCTTGAAATCGTTTCTTCCACCCAATCGTGTCCCTTTTTAATCGTGTCGTAGATGGGGAGGGCGGGGACGACCGCACCGAATTTCTCTCCCGCCTCAAGACAAGCTTGAAGCAATAGGGGCGAGAGGAATGGTCTCGCTCCATCGTGGATAGCCAGTAGCTCCACACTCTCATCAATTGCCTCCAAGGCAAACCTTACGGTTTCCTGCCTCTCTTTCCCACCCAAAATAACCTTTACCGGAAGCCCTTCCAATATATCCTTAGCCTTCTCTAAATCATTCTCTCTAACCGCGACGACTATCTCTTTAATGTGCGGATTTTGCAAAAACGGACGAAGGGTATGAAGAATGAGCGGTTTGCCACCAAGAGGAAGGAAGAGTTTTGGAACCCCACCCATTCTCCGTCCTTCTCCAGCTGCGGGTATAATAGCTCCTGCTTTCACTTTTTAATGGGTGGTTTTCTCGCAGTTTTTTGAGGAGTTTCCTCCGGCAGGGAGGCGAATATCATCTTTCCACCTGCGGTTTGGAGAATGCTCACCACCTCCACTTCCACCGTTTGCCCGATTAGATGCCTTGCCCTATCAACGACAACCATAGTTCCATCTTCAAGGTAAGCGACAGCCTGCCCTGGTTCTTTCCCCTCTCTTACCAATGTTACCGTCATTTTCTCGCCTGGTAAAACAACAGGTTTAAGAGCGGCTGCTAATTCGTTTATGCATAGCGTTTCCACTCCCTGCAGATTGGCTATGCTGGAGAGATTTGAATCGTTTGTTATGATTTTCGCGTTCAGCTTTTTTGCGAGGCGCACCAGCTTGGAATCCATTGGTTCAAAGCGAGGGATTTCAGGGTCATCCACGACTTTTATCTGTTCCCCCATCTCCTTCTTTAGCTCGCTCAGGATTTCAAATCCTCTTCTTCCCCTTGCCCTCTTCAATGGGTCCTCTGAATCACCAATCGTTTGGAGCTCCTCAATGACGAATGAAGGGAGGATAATCTGTCCTTCAATGAATCCCGCCTTGATAACATCCCTTATCCTCCCATCAATAATCACGCTTGTATCAAGGATTTTTGGGCTTGAGGCGAGAAATGAAGGTAGTTCTTCCCTCGCTCGGGAGAAGATGAGACCAGGGAGCTCCTTCTTAACGCTAAGGGAGGCAACTATACCGAGATAAACGAAGAAAGTGGCGGAGAGAATTGATAGGGCAACGCCAAGGCGAGGTATATGCCAGAGAAGCGGAGCAACTATGAGCGTCAAAATAAGACCCAAGAGAATGCCGATAACGATGGAGAACTTATCCTCAAAGGACATTTTCTGGATTTCTTCCCCAAATTCAATCAGCCACCTGAAGCCCGAGGAGGCGAGATAGAAGAAAAGGAAGAGAAAAACTATGATTGTTGCAGCTTGAAGAGCGAGACGGGAGGAAGGAGAATCTTTGATTACATCGGAGATGACAGGCAACCCGCTATAGAAATTGAAGAATTCGTTCCCAAGCACTCCTCCAATGAGAACGAAAGAGGAAACGAAAATAGCCCAAAGCAATTTATTAGCTTTCATATGAACACCTCTATAAATATAATAAAATTTTTAAAAGTTTCAAGCAAGACAATGTCCAATTCCATAACCCTTGAGATACCCCAGGAGACCTACCATATTGCTTGACTATTAACCGTAAAGGAGAAGCCTCAGCTCAGAAAATCCCCAAATTCTCTCACAAATTCGCTATCTATATATTCCAACATCTTTGTGAAATTATTAGGTTGATATAAAATAAGGCAAGGCTATTATGCAAGTTTAAGGGCTGTTTTACCCCCTCGTTCTATTTGACGAATCATCTAAAATATTTATAATTTTTAATTGCTGGGGGATGGTGTAATGGTAGCACACGGGACTCTGGATCCCTTGGTGAAGGTTCGAATCCTTCTCCCCCAGCCAGAAGGTGGCCCCATCGTCTAACCCGGACAGGACAACGGGCTCTCAATCCGTAAGTAGGGGTTCAAATCCCCTTGGGGCCACCATTTTTTAATGCCTTATGCTTACTGAACGCGGTGGTAAGCCGTAAATCCGCCTCAATGCATCCTCCTCCCCCTCCGCCTGTGCCAAGTGTTTGTTAATCGTCAATTGATAAGTGAGCATCTTCATTATATAATCCCTGTCCTTTGTATATATCCCCTGCCTTATCCCTGCAATAGCCTTTATGCTTTCCTCAAACGCTGTTTTGTAATGATAGTGAAGATTGATGCAAGGAGGCGGAGGGGAAAGAGAAAGGAGCTCCTGAAGAACTTTCTGCTTTTGCGTTATGTAATAATCATAAACCTTTAAGCTTTCCTGCGCCTCCTGTTCACCCTCAGGAGAGAAAAGCGATTCCATCAAACTCTCCAACTGCTGTTGAGCGATATCCGTTTTCTCCGTTTCCTCCCAATCCTGAAGGACCTTCTCCAGCGCCGTGAGATAAGCTATCACTTCCTCCTTATATGGAAGCTCTCCACTTGGAGGTTGGGCAGTAATTAGTGGTTCGTTCACGAGATTGGGAAGGTAGGGCTCCGTTTGGAGAATAGATGGCGCTTGCTGAGGTAAGGGAACATTTGCCTGTAAGATTGATTTCCTGCTTCTCCTCGCAGTGAAAAAGAACCCTCCCGCGAGGAGAAGCAGGAAAAAGAAAATCAAAAATATTCCCTTTCTTGTTAAACGCTTCCCTTTCCTCTCTATATCATTCAACCTTCCCTTGGTATCCTCTCCTCCACTGGAGGCATTGGGGAGAAATTGAAGTGAGGCTCCGTTTGATACCAATAAGCGACGGAGGAGAGGTCATCCGCTCTGTCATTTGCATGCCCATGCTCTATCGTTACCCTTATATACTTGTGGAAGACAATCGGCTCCTCTATGTGGAAGCGATAGGCGGAATGCTTGCCAGTCCAATCCTCGTTCCCCTTAAGGGGAAATCCGTGATAGGGTCCATAAAATTCTCTGTTGAATCCCCAAGCGGCGCAGAAATAGTCCTCCGTGCCCGTTCCGTGAAGGGATGGAGGCCAGACATCGTCATCTATGAAAATCATATCGTCTCCCTCTCCCCACCAATCGGGAGCTAAACCGTGAACGCTAAGGATACAGCCTACGAAATGCCCTTGTCCTTTTGCCTCCAGAATCAGATAATTTTCCTTTCCTGTCAAATTTATACCATCCTTTATCGGTTGGGGATTTTTCTCCCTTCTCCACTTGGCGTGGAAATAACCGACATCCTCAAGGGGGGAGTCGTAGATTTCATAGTCAATATGGAAATAAATCCCCAAGGGAACATTGCTTTCGTTCACAACCTCAATCCTCCCATTTTTATTGAAGGGCATAGGGAAGTAGCAGTTGAATCCTTTATCGCAGGTCATCGTCAACGGGAGGGAGATGAAATGCTTTGCTATACCATGCCCTATCCCGAAGAAATCGCCAATGGGAGAATCAACGCTTGGGTCATCCTCCCCATCCCAATAGGCACGGAGGAGGGTCGTGCGGAGATAGTGAGGGTCTTGGGAGAAAAGGGTTGTCCAGATATGTTTGATGCAGGCTGGACCTTGTATATCGGCAAGCACCTTCCTCTCCCCAGGACCCACCTCCCACCAGTCCTTGTTTCCTCCAGTTGTGTCCCAGCTGGACACCCTTTTGACCCTGTATTTGCGAAGATAGGGTAGACCTGATAGCGGACTTCCGAAAAGATTCTTCTCTTCCTTCATAATCAAAACCTCCTTTCTTATTTTAGAAAATCTTAAGGGGAAAAAGCGAGGAGGTCAACTTGTTGATTATTTTGTCCAAGAGTCTTTGTTTAAAAATTGAGGTAAAAGCGCCCTGTGTCTCCATGGTGGCATCGTTAAATTTTTTAGAAATAAAAAGGCAGGAGGGCAAAATAACCCATCAAAACCTAATTTTCTTTGTTAAGAAAACAGGGAAACCTTATAATTTAATATACTATGTTGGTTTTAGGGATAGAAACGAGCTGTGATGAAACGGCGGCTGCAGTTGTTAAAGATGGTAAAAACCTTCTCTCAAATGTAGTCGCTTCCCAAGTAGATTTCCACAAAGCTTTTGGAGGCGTCGTCCCCGAGATTGCCTCCCGTAAACATTTAGAAGCAATTATCCCCGTCGTTGATGAGGCACTCAAGAAAGCAAACGCTCAAATTCAAGACATTGATTTAATCTCAGTTACGAAGGGACCAGGACTACCCGGCTCGCTTCTCGTCGGAGTAGTCTGTGCCAAATCCCTCGCACTTGCCTTCAATAAGCCAATCATCGGCGTATCCCATATCCAGGCTCATATCTACGCGAATTTCCTCATAAACCCTGATATCCCTTTGCCAGCCCTCTGCCTTGTCGTCTCCGGAGGACACACAAATCTATTCATCCTCAACGAGGATAAATCAGTCCGATATCTTGGCAGAACCAGGGACGACGCGGCTGGAGAAGCTTTTGATAAGGTCGCAAAGTTATTGGACCTCGGCTATCCCGGCGGACCAATCATTGATAAATTAGCAAAGGAGGGAAATCCAAAATTCATTGACTTTCCTCGCCCTCTCCTTCCCGATAGCTGGGATTTCTCCTTCAGCGGGTTGAAAACAGCGGTCTTGCGGGAGGTAAGGAAATTTCAAGCGGAAGGCAAGATTCCCGTGAAAGATTTATGCGCCTCATTTCAGGAAGCAGTAGTTGATACCCTTGTTGAGAAAACCGCTATGGCATGTAAAGAGTTTTCCTTAAAAAGAGTTCTTCTTGGCGGAGGAGTGATAGCGAACAGCAGATTAAGGGCAAAATTTGAGGAAAGGGCAAGGGAGGAAAATTGGGAACTTTACATCCCTCCCCTTTATCTCTGCACAGACAACGCGGGAATGATTGCAGTTTTAGGCTATTATGAATTCCTGAAGAAAGGGGAAGAAGAATTTGATGTGGAACCCTCTTTACGGATATAATAATAAAAAAGGAGGTTTTAAGCGATGAGGGTTTTAGTTGTTTATGATTCCCAAACGGGAAATACGGAGAAGATGGCTGAAGCAATTGGCGAAGGCGCAAGGGAAGCGGGAGCAGATGTCGTCGTAGCAAAGGTAGACATCATTTTCGTCAACTATTTTTACTCAGCAGATGTGTTGTTCATCGGTTCCCCCTGCTACTTCGGAAATGTCTCTTGGAAGATAAAAAGGCTCTTCGACCAGGGTCCAAATTTAGTTGGTGAGTTCAAAGGGAAACTTGCAGGCTATTTTGCCTCATCAGGAACCAAAAGAGATGGCGAATACACCCTTTACTTCCTGCGGCGTTTCCTTGAAATCCATCAGATGAGAATTCTCCCGGGAATTCTCTCCGTTGGGGAACCCGACGACGAGATTTTAAAGCAATGCAGGGAGTATGGTCTGCAAGTAAGAACGATTGAAATATGACGGAAGAACTGGATAAGGAGAAGATAAAGCAAATAATATGGGAAGTCCTTAAAATAGAGGGGGAAGCGGTTCTAGGGCTAAGGGAAAAGATAAACGAAGCTGTATATGAGGCAGTTGAGGAAATCCTTTCTTGTAAGGGCAAGGTGGTTATCACGGGGATTGGGAAGTCGGGAGCAGTGGGAAGGAAGATAGCAAGCACTTTTGCCTCAACGGGAACTCCCTCCGTCTTCCTTCATCCCGCTGAGGCAATGCATGGCGAGCTTGGGCTACTTTCCTCCGATGACATCATCATCCTCATCTCCTATAACGGGGAGACGGAAGAACTGATAAATATCATCCCCTTCTTAAAACGCTTGGGAATAAAGCTGATAGCTCTCACGGGAAACCCGAATTCAAGCATCGCGAAAGCCTCCGATATAGTGATAGATGTGAGCGTTGAGAGGGAAGCCTGTCCCTTCGGTATCGCCCCCACCTCATCCACAACCGCGACTATGGCTATGGGAGATGCCCTCGCCATAGCGATTATGAGTTTGAGAAGAATAACAAGAGATGACCTTGCAAGGCTTCATCCGGGCGGAACAATCGGCAGGAGATTGCTCTTGAAAGTGGAGGATGTAATGAGAACGGGAAAGCGCCACGCTGTTGTTGAGGAGGAAACTCCCGTTAGGGATGTCCTCTTCACAATCACGAAGGCAAGGGGAGGAGCGGCTAGCGTTGTAGATAAGGAGAACAAATTGGTTGGCATAATCACGGACGGCGATATAAGACGCCACCTCATTCTTGACGAGACAGTCCTGAACAAGCCCGCAAGAGAAATTATGACTGAAACGCCCATAACGATTCAGAGAGGAAAGCTTGCAGCAGAGGCTTTAAGATTGATGCAGGAGAGGAATATAGACGATTTGCCAGTTGTTGATGAAGAAGGACATGCCTTGGGGATGATAGATATCGTTGACCTGGTGAAGGTCGGAATAGTTTGAAGGGAACAGAGAAACAAACTTAGCAGAGTCTCTTAAAAATCAATTAAAAGAGTGCGATTAGTTGTCAACCAAAGCGTGGAAAAGGTGTGGGCAATTCCTCTTCCATTTTATGATATCTCCTACCATTTTTGAAGAACGCCAACGCGGAAGTTGGGCTTGACAATTCCGTTGATTGCGATGCGGTTCTGGAAATAAATGTCCAAGGCAAGCCCCTATGGGGCTACTATAGGGGCGATTTGCTATTGTTCACTCCTTTTAAAAAAGAGGAGATTCCAAGGGTTAGGGTGTATTTTGAAGAAGAGGAAAGCGCGGTAGAAATAAGGGCTAATGTAGAGATTAAAAAGATGCCGACACCTTGGTCGCCTCCTGAGGTCTTCAATCCCGCCGTGAAACCATTTGAACCCATCAATCTCCTTTATGCAGGGGCTATGCTAAGTGGAGAGATAAGTTTAAAGGGAAAGAATGGGAAAATTGTTAAGGAGAAATTTCAAGGCTATATAGCACCTCCTGAATATTTATCTTGGTGGGATTTAGACAAGGACCCTCCCTATACGCCGGAGAAGGCGCCGTTTCTGTTTGCCTTTTTAGAAAAAGGTTCCTTCCCCGATAATTTGGCGAAATTCGTTGGGAAATTCTTCGGGGTTGAGGTCCTTATACCAGCTTCAGGTGAGATGACATGGGAACTTGACGAAGTCGCCAAAAGAGCTATTGGGGAATTCGGGAAAGGGGCTCTGGACTGCTTAATCAAAGCCTTAAATAATCCTAACAAACTTGTCAGAAAGAACGTAGTGGAATTGTTAGGGTGGCTAAATGATAAAAGGGCAATTCCCTATCTAATCAAAGCTTTGGCAGATAGCGGTTTAAAGGAGTATGCAGCTCGCTCTTTGGGAAGGCTTAAGGCAAAGGAAGCGGTTGACGATTTAGCAAGGATTGCGTTAAACACTGAGATAAGCGATGATATTCGTAAATCTGCAGTAATTGCTCTCGGTGAAATAGGTGGCAAAAAGGCGGTTCAAACCCTTTGGGAATTAACGAAAGATTCTCCCAGCAAAGAGAGCCTATGGGATTCTCTCTACTTACACGCGCTATTTGGTTTGGCTAACGCAAGGGAAAGCAAGGCTGTGAAATACCTTAAGGAAGCATGGCGAGATACACATGGAGACGAAAGAGTGGCGTTAGCTCTCTCTAAAATCGGGACCCCTGCCTTAGAAACCCTAATAGAACTTTTAAATGATGCTACTGTGCGAGCGGACAATAGAAAATACATAGCTTATGCTCTAGAAGAGCTTAGGGGGCCAAGAGTTGTGAACGCACTGATTTCGTCTTTAAGGGAGAATGCATATAGCTTTTCTCAATATGTGGGATGGGCACTTGTCAAGATTGTGTATAATTCCATAACATTTGGGACTCCTTTGGTTATTAAATTCGCATATATCCGTTGACTCCAGCGGGTATACATCTATGAAATATTCTTGGATAGTTCTCTGGAATCACTCCACATAACCGTTCTCTTGCGGTCTCTTTGGATGGGTGTAGAAATGGATAATACCCTTATTCCTGAGAAAATCTTCAAATTCTCCCGCGAACTCGCTCCCGTTATCCGTTTGAACACACCTCACAGCGAAGGTGGATACCTCCAAGAGTTTCTCCATAAATTCCCTCGCGCTCCTGCTTGATAATCTCGGGAAAGCGTAAGAGAAACCAAATCTTGAGACAACATCTATTCTATCACTCTTATATCCCAGTTTCTTTTTCTTGGATTTTTAGGTCTTCTTGAGAGAGGTCAAAGCGCTGCGGGGTTATAACCTGAGTCTTTGTATATCTTTAACTTAACTATATCTTCCCCTTTCAAATCTCTCCTCTTATCTATATATTACAATATCTTTTTGAAATTATTCAGCCAGCTTTGGACAGAATCAAGAATGCACTATCCGATGATGACCCCGATGGTAGGCAGGCTATGGTTAACGCATTGGCTTGGAAAAAGGACGAAGCTATGAAAGAGCTTCTGCTTTCTTTAAAAAACGACACAAACTTAGTAGTCAAGTTAGCTGTTGCTCGTGCATTAATAGGATATGAAGACCCACAAGCCTTTGATATCGTTATCTCCATCCTCAAAGACAAAGAGGTAAATCACTGGCAAAAAAGAGAAGCGATTCTTCTAATCTACACATGGAAGGAGAAAAGCAAGGCGAAATTCAAGGATAAGAGATTTGTTGAGCCACTGATAGAGCTTTTGAAAGAGGAAGAGAGGAGAGAAGAAAAGCTCTACACCGATGACCTCTTGGGTCTATTAGGAGAAACAGGGGACCCTTCAGCAGTTAAATTCATCGCTCATCAATTATATAACAGAGACGAGAACATAAGAAGAAGAGCGCTCCACTCCCTCTTTGAAATCGGTGCTCTCAAAGAGGTCGTCAATGATTTGATATATGTTACCAAAAACGACGAAAGTTCATCTTTAAGAATAATCGCCTTGAAGTATTTAAGCAAAGTAAATAATGCAGAAGCGGTTAACGCTATAGTAGATGCGGTTAAATACGACCCCGATGACGGAGTGCGAATGGAAGCTGCCGAGATATTGGTTAACTTACGCTCTCCCTATGCTGTAGAGAATCTTGCTAAATTCCTAATGAGTTGTAAGGATGAACACTTAATAAAGAAAATTGCTTGGGCTTTGAAAATTACGGACCTCAAAAGAGCCTCAGAGGTCATAATTCCCTATCTCAAGGAGAAGGATGCCAAGGTGAAAAAATCAGCGGCGGAGGCGCTCGGCTATCTTGAGTCTCCCTATGGAGTGGAGGAATTGCTTGAATTGATGATTGATGAGAACAAGGAGGTTAGGGAAGCGGCAAGAGGGGCATTGAAGAAGATTGCTCACAACGATTACGGCGAGGATGTGGGGAAATGGCGCATATGGTGGGAAGACAGCAGAGATTTTCTCCTAAAGCTGAAGTAAGAGGGGAAACAAATCAATACTTAAAGGCGTCTAATTAATAGGAGGAAGCCCAGAAGGAGGCAGAGAGGAATGAGAAGATTCAACTTCCTCATACTGAGCAACTTCATTTTCCTCTTTTTGCTTCTGCACATTGCCTCAGCTCAGCAAGAGGAGGTGAACATAAAACGAGTTAAGCTTGTCCTCTCCCAAGACTATGGAAAAGCAAAGGAAATTTATCTTCCCTTCAAGGATGTGGTTTATCGCTTTTTGAAAAGGGCAAATATAGAGATTCTGCCAGAGAATGCAGAGGATTACGAGGCCATTTTGGAGATAAAAGTAGAGGGGAAACCGCTTTGGGGTTATTACGATAAAAGGGGAGAGCTTCTATTCACCCCATTTACTAATTTAGAAGCGAAGATGAAGAGAGGATTTTGTTTAGAGGAGAACGACGAAACAGAATATTGGCCAAAATTTTATGGCTGGGGATATCCATGGATAAGGGAACCAATTCTTTTACCTCGTTCCATAGAAGAACCGTCTAACCTTAATCCAGAGCAGGAATTTGATATACTTTACACCGGCGCTATGCTTAGGGGAAGCATAATATTTAGGGGCAAGGATGGGAAAACGGTTAGCGAAAGCTTTGAAGGACTTTGGCTACCCGGTAAATTCTCCAATTTCTATGACCCACCTTATAAGCCCCACCAGGCACCCTTCCTTCAAGCATTCCTTGATAGAGGTTCCTTCCCCGATAAATTCGCTATCGCTGTGGGGAAATTCCTCGGCATAAATGCTCTTATACCCGCTTTGGCGGATGAAGATTGGAAAGTAAGAAAATCCACCTACAACGCCCTCGCCGAATTCGCTCCCTCAGCGGCTGAGCTCCTCATATCGGCTCTGAAAAGCGAGGATCAAATGGTGCGAATGGATGTGGTTATTCTGTTGGGAATAGCTAAGGACAAAAAGGCGGTTGAACATCTCATTCCCTTGCTTAAGGATAAAGATGCATCTATTCGTTCATCTGCCGCCTTCTCTTTGGGAGAGATCGGTGATGAAAGAGCAATTCCTCCCTTGATGGAAGCGCTTAACGACCCCTCGGCAGATGTAAGGATAGCGGCTATTCGCTCCTTGGGTGCGCTGAAGGCGAGCGAGAGTGTGGATATATTGATTGAGATAGCTAAAAATGAGGGGGAAAGAAAAGATGTTCGTAGGAGAGCTATAGAATCCCTTGGCGAAATTGGCGGGAAGAAAGCAACCGATTTCTTGGTTGATTTAACAAGGAAGTCCCGTGAACAACAAAGGGAAATTGACAACTTTTACTTAACAGCTTTGCAAGCTTTGGTGAATACAAGGGACCCTCGTGCAGTTGAGTTTCTCGTTGCAGATTTCAAAGAAGGGAGATTCTACAGTGATTTAACCAAATACTTTTCTAAATTAGGCGCTCCCGCAGTGGATGCCCTCATCTCCCTCCTAAATGAAAGAAAGTATCCTAACTTTATGAAGGGTAGCATAGCTTTAACACTGGGGAAGCTTAAGGATGCAAGGGCGGTTGATGCCCTCATCGCTTCCTTGGAAGAATCAGACCCAACCTACCTTGCCCAGGTGGAATATGCTTTATACAACATTGGAAAGCCAGCAACCAATTCTCTCCTTGCGGTTCTTAAAGGGGATAATCCTGAGCGAAAAATCGTGGCTATAAAGGTCCTCGCCAACCTTAAAGCCCAAGAGGCATTAGAACCCTTGCTCCTAATAGCCCAGAACCAAAGAGAAGATGTGGAAGTGAGGAGCCAGGCCGCGTTTGCCTTGCGCCAATTTCCCTCCCAAAGGGTAAAGGATGTTTTGCTTTCCATTTTGAAGGATGATAAAGAGAAGAACGAAGTGAGGATAAGCGCCCTTCGCGCTTTTGAGGAGATGGGAGCAGAATATCCTCCCGAAGTGGTGGAAATGGCATTGGAACGAGATATGGATTATTTCCTCCGAGAGGTTTTAATCTTCTCATTGGTGGGGAAGAAGAGCGAATCAATAAAGGAGAAATTGCTCACCCTTATCAGAAGCCCTAAAGTGAACGAATACATCAAAACCAAATGTATCTCAACTCTCGCCCTCGTATGGAGAGAGGAAATCGCTGACGATTTGGTATCCCTGATGAACAACGACCCTTCTTTGGAGAAGCCGATTGCCATAGCTCTCTCCCAGCTGAGGGATGAGAGGGCGATTCCCCACCTTGTCTCCCTATTAAATAAGAGAGCAGGTGCGATTGATATTGAACTCTTGAACGCCTTGAGAAGATACAAATCGCCCTCGGCGATACCATTTTTTGAAGAGCTTTGCAAAAGTTCCGACCCCGAGGTGCGTCGCTTGGGCGCGGAGGGATTGGGGGAAATCGGACTCACCGCTTCCCTTGATATCCTCCTCAAGCTTTTGAATGATGAATATCCTATTGTGCGGCGAGCAGCCGCAATAGCGCTTGGGAAAATCGGCAGTTTTAAAGCAACGGAAGCCCTCATAGAAACTTTGAAAGATAGCTATGCTATCGTAAGAGAGGGAGCGGCGAGGGCGTTGGGCGATATCGGCGACAAAAGGGCTATAGATGCTCTTGTCCCTCTTTTGAACGATAGAAATAAAGAAGTGAAGGAAGCGGCGATAATCTCCTTGGGAAAACTTCAGGACCCACGCTCTGTTCCCCTCATCATCCAAATTTTGGAGCAGTTGGAGAAGAAACACATTGAGAGAGCTTATGATTTAACCAGAAGTGCCTATAACGCTCTGGTCCGCCTCGGTCCTTTGGCAGTTGAACCATTGATAAATGTCTTGAAAAGCGAAAATTCATCATACGAACAGAAGGGTCTCGCGCTCTCCGCTCTTGCTGAGATTCAAGACCCAAGGGCGATAGAACCCATCCTTTCCCTCTTTGAGGAAATTCATTCTCTCGGTTTGATAAGAAGCCCCGAGGGATTGGGCGATTGGCAACTGCTAAACGCATTGAGAAGCTTAACCCATCAAGACCTCGGCTACAATGTCTCTCTCTGGAGGGAATGGTGGGAAAATAACAAAAGCTTTTTCCTCAAAGGAGGTAGATGAAATGAAGAGAATCGGGGCAATCCTCTTCTCTTTCTTCCTTCTTCTCCCCCTAAAGGTGAAGGGCGATATAGCAGATATTGAGAGGGAATTAAAGGACATTCCACTGCCTGCAGGAGGTCAACCTCCCGACGCCTATGATAAATTCCTCACCAAAATCCGTCTCAGAGAGCAGTGGCATCTCGCTTTGAAGAAAGTGGATATCATTAAAATCGTTGAAGATGTGAAATGGGAAAATGTCAAATGGGAAAATACTAAGTGTTATTTATATTTTTCAAACATAGTAAAGCCTTTCCTCAGCATCCCAAATTTACATATTGTCGTTGGGGAAGGTCCCTCAGATTACCAAGCAGCCCTTAATATCTCTGCTTCGTTCCGGGCGTTGAGCAAAAAATATTCTGAAGGTGTCCTTTACACGGGAGCTTATGTTGAGGGGAAAATCTCCCTTGAGACAAGGGAAGGATTCAAAATAGAGGATAATTTCACCGGAAATATTGAACCTCCTGATGAGCTCCCCATGGAGGTAAAACAGCATATAGAAACCTACAAGAGCCCTGAATCCGCTCCTTTCTATAAAGTTCTGGATGTTCCCGGCTCCTTCATTGACAAATTTGCCAGGATTTATTACAAGTGCTTCGGTAGATATGCGCTGGCTGCTGCTATTCTTGAGTGCACTTCGCCCTCTGGTGCTCCCTATCAAACCATTTCCCCCCTTCTTAAGGAACTCGGCGAACAGCTCTTTGACCCCCTTGTTTACTTATTGAAAAACAGCAAATGGGAATGGATACAAATAGGGTCCGTAATTGCCCTTGAGAAAACTAAATTGCCGAAAGCAATCCCCTACTTGTTGGAGTATGCCGCGATTCCCGCCATCCCGCGGCGGGAAGTAATTGACGAGATTCCAAACATAGTGAAGGAGCGAGGAGGGATTGAGGTAGTAATCAATTGCCTTAAGCACGAGAATCCAAGGGTAAGAGGTTTATCAGCGGAAGTTTTGGGAAGGCTGGGCGGAGATAGAGCGGTTGAGGGGTTAATTTATGCCTTAAAGGATGAAAGCCCAAATGTTAGGATGACAGCTGTGAGATGGCTGGGCAATCTAAAGGATAAAAGAGCGGTTGAGCCACTCATAGCGGTCTTAAAGAATAAAAAGGAGCAAGAGGAAATCAGGGTAGCAGCTGTTAAGGCACTAGAGCTGATTGGGGACCCTAGGGCACGCGACCCTCTTATGGAGGTTTTACAGCAGCGTCCGAGCTTTGAGATAATGGAGGCAATTCAGAAAGCTCTTCAGGTGGTTCCTCTGCCAACTCTTTCCACTGAGGATATACCCAGTCTGATTAAGCGATGGCATTTGGCGGTGGAACAGAAAAATTATCTGGAAAAAGGAGAGACTGAGAAGCTTTTGGTAGCAGCTGGCTCCAAAGTTATAGATAGCCTTATCCCCATAATAACAAACAAAAAGGAGAAAAGAGAAGTTCGGGAATCCGCTTTCAACATATTATTGCTTATCAAAGACCAAGATAAACGCCTAATTGAACCCTGTCTCAAAATAGCGAAAGATAAAGAAGATGTGCCCACGATTAGACAGGCGGCCATCCAATGCCTCGGCAACTTGAAGGCGAAGGAAGCCACTGACCTTCTTCTTTCCTTCCTCACCGATGTTAAACAGCCGCTTTGGCTTAGAGCGGTTTCAGCTCTTAACTTAGGTAAAATCGGGGATACTCGCGCAATAGAAGCTCTTTACTTCGCTTTAAAATTGAACCCTGTGAGGCCACCAAGTGAGGATAAAACAGAGGGAGAATTTGCTTTTTGGGATGTGTCTATTACAACTACTCCGCCCACAATCCATCATTACTACGACTTGCCTTCTTCTGCTGCCAAAGCCCTTGTCTGCATTGGGATACCGGCTTTGGAGAGGATAAAGGATGCTCTTGCTGACGAGAACCCAAGGATAAGAGTGGCAATAGCGATGGCGTTGAGGGAAAGCAACGAGCAGTGGGCTAAGGAACTTCTTCTTCCCCTGGGGCAGGATGAGGATATGACTATTCGGCTAATCGTCGCTTATAGGCTCGCCCAAGAGAATGACCCTCGCTTTCTTGATGTAGTTCTCTCAATTCTTAACGATGAAAAAGCAGGAATTGCAGATAAAGAGGAAGCTGTGAAAATCACAGCGGAATGGGTGAATAAGACCAAGAGCGAATTTAGCGATAAGAGATTTGTTAAACCATTGCTTGCTCTGATGAAGCAATTAATGGAGAAATCAGCAAGTGAAGAAGAGGAATCCATTTCTTACTATATGGACAGCGTCTTAGGTCTTATCAGCAGGATGAAAGACCCATCCCTGCTTAAAGAAGTAGCCTCTCTTTTGAATAACGAGAACAAAAGGATTAGAAGCTCTGCCCTTTACGCGATTTTGTATATAGGTCCTAGGGAGGACATAGTGAACGATTTGATTTACACTTCCAAAAACGACGAAGACCCTGATAACAGGGAGACAGCTTTGGATTGTTTGGCGAAGCTGAACAATCCTGTGGCGATAAGCGCAATAGTGGACGCCTACAAATATGACCCCGATGCAAGGATTCGTTCCCGAGCATTCTCCCTCCTAAAAAATCTTAAATCTCCTTATTCCATAAAGCCATTAGCCGAATTCCTCATCTCCTGCCAGGATACGCTGAGAAGGCAGGAAATCGCTTCATTTTTGAAGTGGACGGACCTCAAAAGAGCCTCAGAGGTCATAATTCCCTATCTCAAGGAGAAGGATGCCAAGGTGAAAAAATCAGCGGCGGAGGCGCTCGGCTATCTTGAGTCTCCCTATGGAGTGGAGGAATTGCTTGAATTGATGATTGATGAGAACAAGGAGGTTAGGGAAGCGGCAAGAGGGGCATTGAAGAAGATTGCTCACAACGATTACGGCGAGGATGTGGGGAAATGGCGCATATGGTGGGAAAGAAACAGAGATTACCTACTAAAGCTAAAGTGAGAGAAGATGAGGAAGATTTTGCTGTTGATTTTCGCTGTTTTCTTCTCTTTATTTAGCGAGGAGAATCTCATCGGATTGGAAAGCCCTAAAACGCAGGTTTCTCAATCCGTTCAGGAATCAAATCAATACAAAGAGAATCTGCCCAAATTTAAGACCCTTAAAATTCAGGTTTTTCAATCCTACGAGGGACCTGCTCAAGGAGTGTATATTCCTTTCAAGGAAGTCGCCTCTCGCCTTTTCTCCTTTGCCGGCGTCACCGTCGTTCCCGATGATTCGCTAAATTACGAAGCCCTATTGACTATAAAAGTGGAGGGAAAGGCACTGGGGAAAAATTATGTGAAGGGAGGATATCTTTACACCGGAGCGAGAATGCAAGGGGAAGTCAGCTTGGAGGTTGGCGGAAAGTTGGTAAGAGAGCAGGTCAAAATAAATGTTGAACCTTGGGAGGTCAGCCCTTACGAGTATACAAAGTGGGTTGACCCAGAGATTTACAAAGACCCAGGAAGAGCCTTGGCAAGCTACGCCTTCGGATATGGGGAATCAAAAACGGAGGAAGGAACGGAACCACCTCCAGAAATGAAGGAAGCGGGGGTGGGAATAAAGCTTGCGAAAATTTGCTACCGCTTCTTTGGCGTAAAGCCCCTTCTCCTCGCCCTTACCGATAAGGAGCAAACTATCTCTATGATAGCTGGTATGGGAATTGCTTCCGTCAAGGACCCAGAGGCAGTCCTTCCCCTCTGCGAGATGCTGAAAAGCAGGGGAAAGGAAGACAATATGAGAACTACACTGATATATTTGCTGGGCGAGCTCGGGGATATAAGGGCAGAGGATGTCCTATTAGAGGCGCTTAAATCAGAAGAGAACGAAACTATTAAATATTACTTAATTGAGGCGCTGGGAAAGGTTAAGTCTCGCAAGGCAGTAGAGCCATTACTTTCCCTTCTTAAGGAGGAGAAAACTCCATCAGAGCAAAAGATGGTTATCATAGAGAGTTTGGGGAACATCGGGGACGAGAGAGCCATAGAGGAAATCTCCAAATATCTCAATATTGTTGAAACTGGACTGCGATTCACCGCGATAAAGGCTTTAGGTAAGATACATTCTTCTCGCTCAGCGGAGGTCCTTGTTTCCTATATAAACGATAAAGACATAAATATCGCTTACGAGGCAAGACAAGCCCTTTGGAGGATGGGAGCGGAGGCGATACCCGTGCTGTTTCGGGAATTGAAGAGGGACAAAGGGATTTCAGAAGGGATAGCGGAGATATTTGATAAAGGGATAAAGGATATAAACGCTATCCCCTATCTTCTTTCCTTTTTAAAAGACGATGACAGAATGGTAAGGGAGTTTGCGGTTGCAGGGTTGGTGAGCATAGGGAGACCGTCAATTGAGCCCCTCATAAGCTTCCTGGAAAAGGAAAAAGACCGAACCGCTCTCGGATGCGCCGCCTCTGCTCTCCGAGCTATAACGAAGCAGGATTTCGGTATAGACCCCGCCAAATGGCGCCAATGGTGGAAAGAGAATAAAGGCAAATAAAGTTTTTAGCTATTGAGCAGTGTAGCCGCCGTCTATGGGGAGGACGGCTCCCGTGATTAGGTCGGCATAGGGGGAGGCTAAGAAGATGACTGCTCCCACTACATCCTCTGGTTTGCCGAATCTACCTATAGGTATCTTCTTCAATGCCTCTTCTCTCTTCCTGACATCAGCCCAAGCCCTCTCCGCCATCGGCGTCATTATGATTGTGGGGGCGACGGCGTTCACATTTATCTTGTATTTCCCCCATTCTATAGCCAATACCTTCGTTAAAAGTATCAACCCTCCCTTTGTGGCGCAATAAGCTGCGTGGTCCTCCAATCCGACCAATCCCGCCTGTGAGGAGATGTTGACTATCTTTCCGCCTCCTTGCTGAACCATCGCCCTCGCAATAACTTGGGTGAGGAAGAAGAGCGACTTCAAATTGATTTGGAAAGTCTCGTCCCACCTATCCTCTGTCGTCTCAAGGGCGGGCTGGGGATAGCTGACCCCAGCGTTATTGACCAATATATCAACCCTGCCAAATATCTCCAGCGCCCTTTTAGCCATCGCCTTTGCTTCCTCAGTGCTCCTCAAATCCGCAACTATGTATTCCGCCCTCCTTCCCTTCTTTTTTATTTCTTTGCAAAGCTCCTTTAACTCCTCCTCAGTTCTCGCCGTTGCGATTATATCCGCTCCCACATCCGCCATAGCGAGGGCTATTGCCCTCCCTATTCCCTTGCTTGCTCCCGTTATCAACGCGATTTTCCCTTCCAGAAGCTTCATCTTCTCTTAACCTCCTTTTGGTAGAAATTTTTATATTCCTCATATAATTTCCTTTGCTCCTCTCCCTTCAGAGGGCTCATATAGTGATTGAACTCCCAAACCACTATCTTCTTGACGAATGGCTTCATCTTCTCTATCTGCTCCCTGATTCTCTCCAAATTTGCCGGCTTCCATCCCGCCAGAATATCAAATATCTCCAAATCTCCCCAAAATTCCACCTTGTTCTCCTCACAAGCTTTTTTCATAGAGGAAAAATAAGGAGAGATATGCTCAGGCTTTATCCCCCTATCGCATCCCACTCCATCCTGAAGAGCTAAGATGTCTATTTTGAGGAAGGACAAAATTTTTCGCCATCCCTCCCCCATTTTCTCTGGAGATATATCCAATGTGAAATAGGGAGCGATTATTATTTTCTTCTTCGGATTTAGCTTCCGGAGGAAATCCACTACTTTTTTATAAGCTTTGACAGCCACATTCTCCAGCGGAGGCGCATTCCCCAATTCCCAGCTCAAGATATACCATCCTTTAAAAGAAGGATGTTTGGAATACAAGCTGTAGAGCTCCTTTGCCACCTTTCTATTAAATTCAGCGAAATTCTCAAAATCCTCCTCGCTTCCTTTCCCCTTCCAATTCCAGCTATATAGACCGAGATAGATATCTATCCTCATCTTATCGGAGAGTGAGAGGAGGGTCTCAATTGGGTCCTTTGTCCCTGATTGCTGGAACTCTGAGAGGAAGCGGGAGGGATAAAAAGAGGTAGAGTCAAAGGCGACAGAGGCGATTATCAGGGTATCCATTCCTATTTGCTTCATATAGGATAATTCCTTTCTCCATTCATCTTCCCGCCAGGGGAGATTGGAACCGTCAAGTTGGAGGAATGTGCCAGTGAGGGATGGGTAGGAGAAAGGGGCAAAGGCAAGGAAGAAGGTGATACCGAGAGTTTTCTTAAGCTTTTCCATAAGCATTTAAATTCATTATATCATTTAAAAGCTCGGAACAAAAGTTTTTAATGAATTTACGACCTTTATGGTTTTGACGCAATCTCCATATCTTGACAATTACATTTTTTATATTTAAGGCTCCAGACCAAATCTCCTCAAAAATACCAGTTTGGCTGCGCCAACATAGTTTGCAAACCGAGATTGTCTCGCTATCGCTTGCATCTGTGGGTATAGGTTTTTAAGGAGCTACTCGCAAATATACATTTATATTTGACTTGAACATACATTTTAACTTCGCCTTCTTGTCCTTCTCTTTGTCTGAAACCTTTACCCATACCAGCAATGACAGAAAGGGTTAGCCCCTGGCAATGAGAGGGCGATTGTCATCGCGAGGCTTCTACTTGGGTAGAAGCCATGGAAATCTATTATAAAAAATCAACCCCTCCTTAAGAGGACGATGAATTCTTGTCTCATAGTGAAATCCCTTTCCCCTCTAATATTTGAGGGAGCGTTCTCGCTTGGCATCCTCTTGTTGAATATCCCCCTCACTATCGTTCCCAAATGTTCAAAGCCGAGGCTTTGGAAGAAATCGGCTGATATCTTATCCGTTGGTAGCTCTTCCCCCCTGACTCTTCTATTCCCAACAACAAAAGCAACATATCCTCCTCTTTTTACCTTCTCACCTATTATGGAGATTGCTTGAAAAAGGTCGTGATAATAGGAAAAAACTTCCCTCGCTCGCTTCTCGTTCTTTCCCGCTATCCTCTCAAGCACCTCATAGAGGATTTCCGAGGGCAATCCAGGTCTAATCTCTCTCCCTTTGCTTCCAAGGGATTCCCTATCCACCCTTTCATCCATTCCCAGCCAGCGAAGCGAGAGGCGAGAAAACTGTCCATAGGCAACCGTCGTCCTTGAATCGCCATAGGGCGGTGAGGTTATCACAAATCAATTGATTCCTCCTCAATGGGGATTGGCTCGGAAAGGATGTTTCTTATCTCCAATTTAAGATTGGATTTTTGGGGTGGAAAATTTTTATAAAATTCCCCTAATAGACCAATATTTCGCAAGCTTACTTGCCTGAAAACCTCCAATGCGTCTTGGCTTAACCTATTTTTCCTCCTAATCAGCTTGAACTCATTGTAATCGGTTAGCGATACCCTCCTGACTGTCTCGGAGAAAGCAACCTTGAAGAAATCCCTGCAATTCTCGTCTTCAATCTCCGATACAGCGGTAAGCAGCTTGGAAAGGGAGATTATTGCCTCAGGGGTAAACCAATAATCTATGTTTGGGAAATCAATTTTTGAGGGTTGGGCTTCCCGGTAGGCTTTCTCTATAGAGGGGAGGATTTTGAGGAGATGGGAGGTAGGGATTGGGGTCGTGCGCACTTTGGCAATGAGGACCGCCAGGGGATTGATATCATAACCAATGAAATCTCTTTTGCTAATCAAACACTCACCTGCCACGACACCGGAGCCCATAAAGGGGTCAAAAACCAAGGCGCTTTCAACGGAGAAATTTTGAATGAGGCGGCGCACGACGAGAAAATGGAACATAGCGGGATAGAGATTGGATACCATAGACACCCGTTCCCGCCGGCACCTCGCTGTAATCCCAAGATGAATCCCTTATCCTTTTTAATGGAAGATTTTCGGGCGGAGAAGTTTCGTCCTTGAAAAGAGGAAAAACTTTATGGCTCATATTTTATAACAGTGTTTCGTATTCATTTAATCTGCTATCTCTCCTTATCGCTTTTCTTGTTCCTTGTCCATCTTTGCTTTATAGTAGTTTATTAAGACGGAGCGCATAAGGGTGCGCATTTTCTCATCTTCTATCTTCGCCGTCAACCTGTCTATCATTTGAAGAATCTCCTTACTCAATTCCCTTTCCTCTTCCTTCCTCTCTTCCTCCTTCTTAGTCTTCTTTTTTAACGGTTTCGCCCTCACCTTTATATCCTTCACTATATCCTCGCCCATCCTCTGATTTATTTTCTGCATAATCAACCCCTTCAAATTGAAGATTTCCTGCCCCCAAATTGAGTCTTTAGCGGATACATAAAGGATTCCATTTTTGATATCCTCTGCCTGTGAGACGGAGGCGAGCTTCGCACCCACCACTTCCTCCCAAAGGGAGAGGCATTCCTTTTCCTTTATTTTCTTCTCCAAGCCCATCTCACGGATGGCGGAGCGTAGTGCGGAATTCAAATTCTCAAAATTCATAGTAAATACATAATATCATTTTGAGAAAAAATTTGCAAGGTTTGGCTACTTATCTAACAAATAGTCATTGAAAAGGGCTACTAAGCGCGTTTTTGAAATAGAGATTGCTCGGGACTAAACCTTTCTGCCATTGCGAGCTGAACGCGTTTTCAGCGGTCAAGCGAAGCGGTCTCATTTAGAAAGCATCAAATGAAATTGAAAACTCTCCTCCAAACTACTTAAAAAACCTCCCATTTAGTGGGCGAAAGTTTGAGGAAATAGCCTTCTTCCAGCACGGGAACATCTTCACCGAAGCCAAGGGATTCGGAACTGAAGATGATGTAATCCTTCCGTTGAAAGGGAACATTTAGAATATGGCGAAGAAGCGCTGGGTCATAAGCGAGAAATATCATAAGGAACTTCTCCTTGTTAAATGGGCTGGGAAAGAGAGCGATTAAGCCCAAGTCATCCCCTTCATATTTCCGCTCTTTTACCTTAATCCTCCTATCTTCAATTTTTATCGGCAGATTATCTTTAATCCTTGCCAAGACCTTATTGGAGAGCCCCAAGCTGACAAGATAAATGTTGTTTTCCCTCAATTCTTTCTCCGAGACCTCAATATCGCTCTTCAAAGTGGCAAGGGAGAGGGGCGCTCCATATATGCATAACTTCTTCCCAACTTCTCTACTGACATTTATATCCCTCTCCGTTCTCCCCTGCGTCCCGTAGATTACTAGCAGATTTCCCTCCTCCAATTCCCTTTGCAAATCCTGCTGAACGAAACCAATGGGACCTATTACTCTGGAAACATTTCCACCCTCCCTCTTAACCGATACATTCTTCGCGCCTATTACTTCACGATAAGACCGAATGAGTTGGGGGAAATGGTAATAGCCTTCCTCATCGGAATAACCGATATCCAATCCCTTCTCCCAGGTGCTGATTGCCTTCTCCACATTCCCCATTTGTAGATAGCAATATCCGATGAAGAGTATAGCTCTTCCCTCGTAATATCTCAGTTTTGAGCTCAAGGGGAGCAGTTGCTCGTAACATTTCAATGCGTTGGCGAAATCTAACTTGTGTTCATAACACCTCCCCATATGCCAAATCAAGGACCACTTATCATTATCGGACATTTCCTCGCTTGCTTGATCAAGCAAGCTTTTTATTACCTTCAACGCCTCATCATAATTTCCATTCAAATACTCAACCATCCATTTATATTGCTGAACTTTTTGACTGGGAGCCTCTTCCTTGACCGCTATCTCCCTTCTTTCTCCCTCGCTATTGAAGGGAATCCATTTTCCCCTGCTCAGCTTCAGAAAGTAACCGGTTTCAAGCTTTTTTATTTGACCGGCGATTATGTGCGAGGGATAGAAAGCCATATATTGAGCTGAGGGAGCGGATAGGATGGCATAATCACCGATTAAGGCATTGAAGACGAACAGGGCATCGTAGAGGGTGGGATTGAAAGTAGCGAGTATAATGGCGAATTTCTTTTCGTCAAAGGGATTAGGGGAAAGCATCACAAGGGCTAAATCTTTCCCCTTGTAGATTCTATTGCCAACTTCCAATTCATTCTCCCCAATTTTTATCGGCAATTTATCCCCTATTTCCTTTAGAATCTCGTTTGAGGCGGGAGTCCCTATAATGATGATGTGTTTGCCCACTATTTCCTCCTTTTTCACAGCTGTATCGGAAACAATCTTGGTGCTTTTATAGGAAGAGAGCTTCAAATTCCATTTAATCCTACCTGCAAGCCTCCTGTGGAACGATTGCTCTTCCTTACTCCCTCCCGTTCCGTAAACAATCAACAAATCCCCCTTTATGAGACCGCGATGTAGATGGGGTAAGAAATCGCTCAAACCAATGGAAATATCACCGAGAAGGGTTTCCCTCTTTCTCTCCTTAAGCAACTCCTCGACCCGGGCCGGCTTTATTACCTCTTTATAGGATTTGAAGAGCTCATTCGCTTCCATCGCCAGATAGTCCTTTTGCTCTTTCCCCAGCTCCCCCCAAATCTCGTTCGCCTTATCGTAATCGCCCAACTGGAGATAGCAATAGGCTATCCTTAATTTGAGGCTATCAATTCTGTATTTATTTACATTAAATCCGATCACCGATTGCTTTTGCCCTTCCCTGCGAAGTTCTTCTATCTTTTGGGAATAGAAATTAATCGCTTTGGGGAAATCCATCTGATTTTCCAAACATCTCCCAATTAATCTTATCGCTTCCCATCTTTTAGCGGAGGTATCCTTTCTTTTATCATATTCGCTGAGGAGCTGATTGAAAGCTGAGGAAGCCTCTTCATAATTTCCTTTTTTGTAGAGAAGCAAAGCAAGGTCGTAGAGTATATCTGTATATCTTTTGCCATTATATGATAGTGCCCTCTCATATGCCTCTAAGGCTTTATCTTCCTCTCCCACAATCTCAAAGCTCTTTGCGAGAGAATAAAAGGCGAGCTCTGTATTGGGAAAATATTGATTTATCATAAGATAGGCATTCTTAGCCTTTTCCATTTCCCCTTCTCTTTCCGATGAACGAGCTATGGCGAAAATCTGGTTCATGACATCTTCCTCTGGCGGATACTTCTCAAGGAATAATTTGTAGATATTTAAAGCGGATTCGTAATCCTTTGCACTCGAGTAAGCAGAAGCGGAACTTTTGATGGCTTCCTTTGCTTGGGGATTTTGGGGAAATGCCTCAGCCGCTTTCAAGAAATATTCTCCTGCTTTCTCTTGAATGCCTAGTCGTGTATATTGGTTCGCTATGTTGAGAAGGGCGTTAAAGGATCTTCCATCTTGGGGATATCTTTGGAAGAAGAGATTATAAGTTGCGATTGCATCCTTTGTTTTCCCTGCATTACTCAGGGTATCTCCAAGGCAAAGGAGAGCCTCTGAGGGATAAGAGCTATTGGGATATTCCTCAACAATGCGTTGGAAGGCGATGGCAGCGTTCTCGTAATCCTTTATCTTGAAGTAGCGCCAACCGATGTTCATCCAGCTTCCGGCTTTGAATTCATCTGAGGAGGAGTAACTTATAGCCTGCTTCTCGTAATCTATAGCGGATTCCATCTCTCCCGAATCCTCACAAAAGCGCGCTAAATCCCTCAAAAGGAAGGCACAGCCATCGTTATCCCCCTTTGCTTGTAGGGTTTGAAGGCAGGCGAGAAAATATGCTTCTCCCTGCTTGAACTTTCCATAGGCGGATTGGCACTCACTTATTTGGGCATCAATAGCTTTAATGAGCTCGTCATCGCCCTTTGCCTTTTTCTTAGCGCTTCTCAAATCGCTTAAAGCTTTGCTCATCCATTTCATTCCCTTATAAGCCAAACCTCGATTGTAATAGGCATAGGCAAGGAGCTTATCGCTTTTGTATTGATTGATTACCTGGGAGAATCTATCAATTGCGGATAAATAATCTTCTCTTGCGAGGTAGACCACTCCCAAGCCTATCAACGCTTCGCCTTTAATATCTCCCTTTCCCTGAAGAGCGATATTGAAAAAGTTGAAAGCGTCATCGTTCTTTTTGAGGGCGAGATAGCATTCTCCCAATCTGAGAGCGGCTAAAAATCTCGTTTCGCTGCTGACATCTATCCCTGATCGGAAGAAAATCTCTCGGAATATGGCGATTGCTTTATCGTAATCCTTGGCTTTAAAGGCATTCTCCCCTTCTTGGAGGGTTTTGTCTTTAGATAAGACAAGCCCTAAACCGAGAAGTAGTGTGAAAAGAAAAAGCGAGAATTTGTTGTTCTTGAACATCCTTTTAACCCCTCTGTAGATTAAGTTTGTTTAATTTTAATGTATTTTTCCTAAAATGGGAAGAAGTGACACAAGAGGCTAAGATAAGGTGATTTTGTCATTGCTGAGGAATGAAAAATCTCTTTTGAGATTGCGAGAAAAAGACCAATATCTTAAATCTTTAAACATCTTTCCACATTCTCAACAAAACAATTGCTTCCGTAAATGAAAAAAATATAAAATTTAAAATGGAGGTGAAATGATATGAGAAAGTTTTTGTTAGTTCTTCTCTTGATTGTCTTGATTTTGCCACTTCCCAAAGCTTGGACGGTAAGCGAGGAGGAACACCCGCTATTCCAGTATTTGAACAAACCGGACCCCGCATATAGCTGGGAAAAAGTGAAAGAAGAGAAGATGGCAAGTGGGGAGAAATTCATAAGCATTAAGATGGTCTCCCAAATCTGGCAGGGGATAAAATGGGAACATGAGCTGGATGTAATCGTTCCCGCTAAATTGGACAATGGCTCAGTCGTGGGATTGCTCATCACAGGCGGGAGGGATGAACAACTGCTGAACATTTTAAGGCTGATCTCCAATAGAGTGGGAATCCCAATGGCGGTAATTTTCAATATCCCGAATCAACCATTATTTGATGGTAAAAGAGAAGACGCTCTTCTCGCATACACATTTATGAAGGCTTTGGAGACGCAGGATATGACTTGGCCAGCCCTTTATCCGATGACTAAGAGCGTCATCAGGGCTATGGATACAATTCAGGCTATCTCCAAAGAAAGTTGGGGTGCGGAGGTTAAGGGATTCGTTGTCACGGGTGCGTCAAAGAGGGGATGGACGACCTGGTTCACGGGAATCGCAGATAATAAGAGGGTGATTGGCATAGCCCCAATGGTTTACGATAACCTAAATATTCCCCTCCAGATGGGTCAGCAGATTTTCTGTTATGGTAAATACAGCGAGCAGATAGAGGATTACACGCAGGTTGGTTTGGTTCAAAGGCTTCTCAGCGACCCGACCGCTATCCAATTCTCAAAATTCATTGACCCCTACACCCTCCATGAACGTGCTACTATGCCGAAATTCATCATAAACGGCAGCAACGACCGCTACTGGACATTGGAATCGGCAAATCTCTACTTCCCACGCCTCGTAGGGGAAAAGCATATCCTCTATGTTCCAAATGCTGGACACAGCCTGGGAGATGGAATAGAAGCCATTTCAGCCATAGCCGCTTTCGCTTATGCATTGTCCCACAATCAGAAAATCCCCTCTATAAGTTGGTCCTATGAGGAAACCCTTGATAGCCTCACGCTCAGGATAAAGCCCGAGGGAAATCCGCTTAAAGTAAGGGTTTGGGTTGCGAGTTCGCCAAGCTTGGATTTCAGAGAGGCGAAATGGGAAGCGAAAGAGATAGAGGGCAAAGATGGCGTATATGAATTCACGCTAACGCGTCCAAAGGATGGATATTCCGCTATGTTTGGCGAGGTAAGATACAAAATTGATGATATAGAGTTTGCCCAGAGCACTACGCCAAGGATTTTGAAATGAAAAGTTATGTCTGGGCAATCTTCATTGTCCTCTTAGCCTTCGCAATAAGCTTTTACACCTATCCTCAGCTCCCGGAGAAGATGGCATCCCACTGGGATGCGAAGGGGAATGTTAATGGCTATATGGGGAAATTGCCCGCCCTCCTTATCACTCCCTGCTTGCTCGCTTTCCTCGCCCTTCTCCTCTTCATCCTTCCCGCTATTGACCCTTTAAAAGAGAACATCGCCCAGTTCAGGAAATATTATGACAACTTCGTGCTTCTACTCTTTCTCTTCCTCTTGATGGTTCATGTTCAGACTATTCTCTGGAACTTGGGGATAAAGATAAGCCCCAATATCACCTTTCCCGTAGCGATAGGCATTCTCTTTTACTATATTGGTGTGATGTTGGAGAAGGCGAAGAGGAATTATTTCATAGGGATAAGGACGCCCTGGACTCTCCACGATGAAGAAATCTGGGATAAGACCCATCAGATTGGAGCTAAGCTCTTCAAGATAGGAGGGATAATCTCCGCTCTCGGCGTTTTGAATCCAGAATATTCGGTATATTTCATCCTTATTATCATCCCGTTAGCGCTCTATCTTGTGGTTTATTCTTATCTTTTATATAGGGGAAAAAAGGAAAATGGGTGAGAGGCTGAGAAAGCTTTCGCTATCCATTCTTTTGTTTTCCTTGGTTTTTCCTTCGTTTTATATAGTGAGATGCGCTTTTTCTCAACCTAACATCCAAAGAAAGGAAGGCGGAAAAGTTATGAATGGGAGATGGATACATCCTTTGTGCTCCGAATTAAAAATAGATTTCAACGGACCTTTTCTTTGGCTGAAGGATGGGAGGCTTGCAACAGTGAGAAGCGAAGGAATTCGCTTCAGCGAGGATGGCGGTTTGAGTTGGAGCGAGCCGATTTTCATCTGCGAGGGTATAAACGATAAGGAGCCTGCTTCTTACGATTTCCTGCAAACGAAGAATGGCACAATCGTCCTTTTATATCTCAATTTCTCCGATTATCGTTTTCAATGGGATGAGGAAAATGGCGAGCCGAAGGATTGCAAATTGGAGATTTGGTCTATTCGCAGTTTGGACGGAGGGAAAACATGGGTTGACAATCAAAGAGTTATGGAGGGATACAACGCCAATTTCTTCGGTTTCATTCAGACTTCAACCGGCAGATTGGTGGCGAGCGTTGAGCATACCACTTCCAATCCGGGCAGGGTTGTGGTGATGAGCGTATATTCTGATGATGAGGGAAAGACTTGGAAGAGAAGCAACATCATTGACCTTGGAGGACGAGGACATCATGATGGAGCTATGGAACCAACGCTTGTAGAGTTGAAGGATGGGAAGCTGTGGATGCTCATTCGGACGAATTTGGATTATTTCTGGCAAGCGATATCGGATGACGGAGGAAGGTATTGGAGGAAGATTTATCCAAGCGAGATAGATGCGAGCAGCGCACCTGGTAGGCTTTTAAGGTTGAGGAGCGGGAGGCTTGCTTTGGTTTGGAACAGGTTAAATCCCGAGGGAGGTGTATATCCGAAGAGGGAATTCAAGGGAGGAACGGAATTCCCCGCTTCATGGCATAGAGAGGAGCTTTCTTTTGCTATTTCCGAGGATGAGGGGAAGAGTTGGTTGGGTCCGATTGTTGTGGCGAAGCAGAAGGGAGGACAATTGAGCTATCCCTATTTATTTGAGGGAAAGGATGGGGAGATTTGGATAATAGCTGGATTCGCTTTTAAGAGCGGATGGACGGAGCCCTATCCATTGCGGTTGAAGTTGAATGAGGAGGAATTCGTTAGATATGTGAAGGGGAAGTAGCTCTACGACCCTTTCCCCTACTCCTTTTGAACTCTAAATTTTTATCAAATCAAAAACCCTTACCCGTTGAATGCGAGCGATAGCGAAGCAATCCCTTTTTTGTGAGGTCTTTATGAGATTGCCATGGCTTACGCTTTGCGGCGGACTTGCTCCCTCCCTTTTTATTCGCCTTTACAAACTCCTCCCAATCCTTCTAAAATAATCTGCGATTGAGATGTCAACTAAAGAAAGGATGCCGAAATTGGCTCTTCATAGATTCAAGAGATTCATCCTTTATCCTCTCCTCTTCATATCCCTCACTCCTACCTTTGCTATGATATCCTGGCGGGAAGATTTTGAAACAAGACAATTTGACCCCAAGAAATGGGTCTTCGTTAAAGCGGAGCCGACAAATTTAGCGGAAATTATAAATATTCCATCTCACGGCTACGCCCTCCATATCCTCGGCGAGAAGACCAATTCGGAAATCTTCACCCGCATTTCCCCGGGCGGAGGAGCCCCCTATAAGTTGACTTTCAGCTTCTATCAACCTTCAAAGGAGAACAACGGCTATGCGGGAGTAGTTCATCATACTGGCTGTACTCCTATGTATTCCTTTTGGTGGTTGGAGGAGAAGCCTCCCGATATTCGTCTCTGGACGTTCCACAAAGGAGAGTGGTCTGCAAGATGGTCGGCAAGTGGAATAGAATGCGATAAGTGGTATAAGGTGGAATTGGAAGATGATGGACATAGCATCTCCCTAAAAATTTATCACGATGGAAACTTAGTTGCTAACTCGGAAGCAGTGCCACACGATACAGGCTTCACTGGCTTCGGCGGTCCCATCTCCTTTGGCGCCCATACCGGCGGCGGTCTCCAGGGGGTATTCTACGATGACATCATGATTGAATACACCACTCCACCTCCTTCTTACTCCTTGCCAGCCGACTATGCGACGAAAGCTCCTCGCCTAATCCTCAAAAGCACAAAACTATCAACTGAGATTTCAAAGGATAAAGGCTGGATTTTGAGATTGAAAACGGCAAATGGTTTCCCTCTTATTGATAAAGGAATGGGAGTTCTATCTATCGGGAATGTAAGCCTTGGGAAGACATATAGCGATAAGGACTTCTCCCTCACGCCCTCTTCCTTGAATTTCACGTCCAAGCAAGCGAGGATGAGACAAATCACATCGGACAGCAAAATAGTGGTTGAAACAACTTATTCCCTTGAGGAGGATACCCTCATCTGGGATGTAAGGCTCTCCGTTAAGAACGATGAACCACGGGAGGGGAAAATAAGTTTCGTCTTCCCCCTTCCCCAATGGTGTGAAGAAATCTTTCTTCCTATGTCTGGCGCTCCTTTTCGCAGGGAGGAAGTGCCCAGCTATTGCGTATATAGAGGCGGAGGAAATCTCTCCATCCCTATGGCAACCCTTTATTCGGAGGGAAGGGATATTGGATTGACTATTCTCGCCGACCCCTACTCACCAAAACCCTCCCTCTCCTTTGCCTTCAATCCGCAGGGCAATCCACCTGTATTGCTCTTGCAATGGAACAATTGCAGATTACAGAGGGAACATCCCCTGCATCTGCGCGTTTTCATTGCCAATCATCAGGGAGATTGGCGCTCCGGGCTGAAATGGGTTCTGAGTAGATTTCCCGAGTTCTTCAAGCCTGAGATGAAAGTTGCTGAGGGTCATCAAGTGATAATGTGGGAAAGACCAAGGGAAAGACTTGAGTGGTTGAGGGGGCTTGGCTTCACTTGGGGGATGAGCCATCTACTTGAAACACCCTTTTATGGCAAATACTTCAGCGAGGTGAACACTGAAGAGGAGATAAAGGGGAAGAGGGAATTTCTAAATCTCTGCCATCAAGTTGATTTTCATTTCTATTACTACTGGAGCTACATTGAAACGGAGCCGACATTCGCGGAGGAGAATTTCCCCGACAGCGTCGCTCGCTGGCCAGATGGAAGACCTATGCTCTTGGGTTGGAAAGGCATCACTTGGATGCTTCCATATCCAGGTGGCAAATGGCATAGCTATATCCTTGACCAGCTTGATAAATTGCTGAAAGCACTTCCCGAAGTGGATGGCGTATTCGTTGATAATACGGGTGGTTCCTTCGTAAGTTATGGGCAGGATGACGGGATAACCTTTATTAATAATCGTCCCGCCTATCAATATGCCTTTGCTCAGCATAATATACTGAGAGAAGTGAAGGATAGGCTGATAGCTTTGGGGAAAGGAATGTGGGCGAATGGTTCTTGCGATTTGGAATCGGCGCGATATATGGATGGTATTATGGTGGAAAGCAGGACGGATTTCCTTGAGGCTCAGAGGTATCTGGGACTTGTAAAGCCGATGCTTTTCATCACCTATTACGATAAGAACGACCCTAAGAGGAGGGAGAGATTAATAAACAATCTCAAATCGGCACTCCTCAGCGGGGTTATGCTGGGTTTCAATGAATGGGAACTTGTTCCCGAAACGATAGATTTGGAACTCCTCAAAAGCTGGCTTCCCCTATTTGAGCCTTTGAGAGGGAGGGAATGGTTGCTTGAAGCCCACGCTCTTTCTCTGCCGAAAGGGGTTAAGGGGAATATATTCAAGACCAACAAGGGGGATTATTATATTGCTTTGGTTAGGGAAGAAGATATGATAGAAGGTAAGTTTAAGATAAGGATTAGGGTTTCTGATGGAAAGAGGATTCGCTCGGCGAGGATTTATACGCCGAGTGAGGGAAGATGGAGGGCAGTTGGGATAAAGAGGGATGGCTCAGTTATTGAGGTTGAGATTGAGGGCATGGCGGAAGCGGGAGGTATTCTTCTTGAGCATTGAATCAATAAGGAGGCGATATTTTATGGATTTGCTTTCTCCAATCCTGATTATGGTTTCCTTGCTTCTGTTTCTCGTCTCTTTCGCTTTGCCGGAGTTGGTTCCCTTCACTATTGCCTCTTGGCAGGAGGATGGAAGGGGAAATCACAGAGCCCTTGTGGAGGTAAGAGAGAAGGCGGATGCTGTGTTAGTCCATATTCCCTGGAGGAGAAGGGACCCCAATCCGCAGGATAAGGCAATCATAATTTACGATTCCACTACGCAAAAGAGGATTCTTAACCTCGTTCGGATAAACATAAATCAGGAGTTCGGCGATATCGTCTTTCAACCACAAACTGTTCCCGGTATATATGAAATCTATTATCTTCCCTACAACAGCCCCAAGGGTCCTATGGATGTTCCCCAAGGATATTTTCCTCCCCAAGATTCCCCCGATAGGGAATGGCTTATGAGAAATCACTTAACGCCAGAGGAGTTGGTAAAAGGAGAATGGCGAAATCTCCCTCAAGCAAGGGTTTTGGAAATTCAGGCGAGGGACGAATTCAACAGCTTCTATCCAATGGAGGTAATAGCGACGCAGGAGGAAATCAATTCTCTGATTGCTCGTTATCAAGATAGGGATTATTTGATTTTCCCCGAGGACCGCAAATACCCGATAAAAATGTTTGAGACGCTTCCCCAGAAGTGGGCTGTAGAGGGACCTAAGGAGGAATTCCACGGAGAGGCCCGCCCCGGCGAATACTATGTCTTTCAGCTGGGGATTTGGGCTTTGAGAAGTGGGATAAGAAATTTGAGCCTAGAATACGAGGATTTAAAGGGTAAAGAGGGGAAGATTCCCGCCTCCGCCTTTGATTGCATCAATCTTTCCGGCATAGATTGGCTCGGACGTTCCTTCAAGAAGATATTTTCCCTTGCGAAGGGAAAGGTTCGTCCCCTTTGGATTGGGATAGATGTTCCCGAGAATGCTAAGGGTAGATATGAGGGGACAATAAGGGTCAAGCCTGAGGGCTTGGCGGAAACGGATATAAAACTAATTTTGGATGTCAAAGGGGAAGCGCTGAGGGATAAAGGGGATAGCGAACTTTGGCGTCTCTCACGCCTGCGCTGGCTTAACTCCACCTTGGGACTGAGCGATGACCCCATTCCTCCCTTCACTCCCTTGAAAGTGGAAAAGGAAAAAGCATCCATATTGGAAAGGGAGATTGTTTTCACGGAAATCGGCTTGCCTAAAAGCATAAAGAGCTGGGGAAATGAAATTCTCGCTTCACCCGTTAGATTCATCGTTGAGACGGAGGAAGTTATACAGAATTGGAGGAGGGTTGGGGAAAGGACGATAAAGAAAAGCAATGGCGTCTTGGAGAGGGAAGTGGAGGCTAAAAGCGAGCCCTTCGCTCTTAGAGTCCATTATAAATTGGAGTTTGATGGTTGTTTAAGATATGATGTCTATTTGAAGGTGGATAGGGATATTGATTTGAGGGATGCGCGATTAGAGGTCCCTATACGGAAGGAGGTAGCCAAGTATATGATGGGGATGAGCTATAGGGGCGGCTATCGCCCAAGTGAATGGAATTGGAAGTGGGATATAAATCGGGCAGATAATATGGTTTGGTTAGGAGATGTTCAAGCAGGTGTGCAGGTTAAGCTTGAGGGAGAAAGAGATTTTTGGGCAATGGTTGATTTGAGGGATGTGGGGATTCCGAAATCTTGGGATAACGATGGGAAGGGTGGATGCCATATCTTGGAAGAAGGAGATATGGTGCTCGTCAAAGCGTTTAGCGGAGAGAGAAGTCTCAGAGCGGGGGAGGAACTTCGGTTCGGCTTTCGTCTCTTGATAACCCCCTTCAAGGAGATAGATAAAAATCACTGGAATTGGCGAATAGGCGGATGGCTATTAGATGAGACGGCGGAGACGGATTATAACATCTTTCACCTTCACCACGCCACAGCTCCCAATCCCTACATCAATTACCCATTTTTAACGATTGATGATATAAAGAAGTTCGTTCAGGAGGTGAAGTCCGTCCGCTACAAGCTAACCGATTTTGGAAGGCTCGTTTATCCCGCACAGGGGAATATAGATTTGGAGAAGGGCGCCCTGCATATTTGGGTGAGGGTTAATTTCGACCCAAAGAAGGGTCAGGCGGGAGATGCCCGCTATAATCAGGCGCTCTTCCATTTGGACTTTCCCAACAAGGACCGATTGGGATTTTATTGGAACATTGATGATAAGGGGATGAGGGCGTATATTCGAAAGGGAGCACCTCAGCTAAATCAATATCCAGTGCTTCTATCAAGTCATTCACCCGATTGGGAGAAAGGGCAAAGGCATATCTTGACTCTTTCCTGGGGAGAAGAGCTAGCGATATTCGTGGATGGAAAGAAGCTTGCAGGAGCGGTATATAAAGGGATATTGGAAAACGATTTGAGTGAAGCGAAGATGGTGCTCGAGGGTAAGCCAAATGAGGGATTCGCGGTTGAGGCGATAAAGATAGAGAAAGAAGCCCATGTTGAGGGCATGGAGATAAGACCAGAAATTGATGAGAAGACGATATTCCTGGATAAATTTTCCGATTGGGATGGAGGGAAGGTGAGCAAACCGGAGAAGGGACAAGGCTTGGGAGTAATTGAGGGAGTTTGCGAGGTAGGTAAGGGAGCTTTCGGCAAGGAGATAATATTTTCCGCAAAGAAGGTGGAGATTCCTCCCAAAGGAGTGAATATCTATTATACTGTAAGGGAATTGAGCAATCATTGTCAGGAGCTCTGGGCGCTCCGGAGTTTGGGAGACGAGGTTTTCCTAACGGGAGGGGTTGATATATATGGAGAAGAGAATATTGACCAGAGCAAGGCGGATGGAGGATATCCCTGGCTGAGGGAGCATTTAGTTTGGGGTTATGTTCCCGCCTGGATGACTCCCACTGATAGAGGAGATGTAGATGCAGCGATAGCGACACAGGGATTATCTCGCTGGCACAATTATTATGTGGAAGGAATGCGTTATCTAATGGAAAAGACGGGAGTGGATGGGCTTTATCTTGACGGAATCGGCTATGATAGGGAGATAATGAAGCGGATTCGTAGGGTGATGAAGAGCATAAATCCCCAAAGCAGGATAAATTTCCACAGCGGGAATGAGTACGATTTCATGGAGTGGCATATAAGCCCGGCGAATAAATATATGGAGCATTTCCCGTATATTGATAGCCTATGGTTTGGTGAGTTTTATGATTATGACCGTTCACCCGATTACTGGCTTGTTGAGATATCGGGGATTCCCTTCGGGTTAACGGGAGAGATGCTCAATTATGAAAACGGCGGAAATCCCTATAGGGGAATGATATACGGGATGACGGGTCGTTTTCATCCCTCTGCTCCCCATATGTGGCGCTTCTGGGACAAGTTCGGCATTCAACAGGCGGAGATGATTGGCTACTGGTCGCCTAAATGTCCAGTGAAAACCGGTAGGGAAGACGTCCTCGCCACAGTGTATAAGAAACCGAGGGAAGTCTTGATAGCGATAGCAAGCTGGGCAAATGAGGATGTGAGGGTGAGGCTGGATATAGACTGGGATGCTTTAGGAATTAACCCTAATAAGGCGAGGCTGATTGCTCCGAGCATTTCCTATTTCCAAAATTCGGCGGAGTTTTCTCCCGATGAGGATATTCCCGTTGAAAGGGGAAGGGGTTGGCTTTTAATTCTCAAGGAGAAATGAAAAGTTAAAGAATTTCCCACAAAAGGGCGAGGTCGCTTCGTTCCTAGCGACCTC
>JACIXR010000013.1 GCA_014360495.1 bacterium | reverse complement strand
GGTTGGGGACTTCGTCCCCAACCCGCCCCACATCTGAAAATGATTGCCATCGTCAACTATAAAATGGGTAACCTCAGAAGCGTTCAGAAGGCGCTGGAGAAACTGAGCTTCCCAGCCCTCCTCACTTCCTCACCAGAGGATTTGGAGAAAGCCCAAGCAATCATTCTGCCAGGCGTGGGTGCCTTCGGCTCGGCAATGAAGAATATAAGGGAATTAAATTTAGAGGAAACGATTCTGAGAGAAATTAAGAAAGGCAAACCTTTGCTCGGCATCTGCCTCGGTCTCCAGGTCCTCTTTGAGGAGAGCGAGGAATCGCCCGGGGTAAAAGGTTTGTGCGTTGTAAAGGGAAGAGTGGTGAAGATAAAAGGAAATGTGAGAATTCCCCATATGGGTTGGAATATCCTGAAAATAAAGAGAAAATCCCCGATTTTTGAGGGGATAAAGGAGGGTGAGATGTTCTATTTCGTCCATTCCTTCTATGTTGAGCCCGAGGAGGATGTGGTGATAGGGGAAACGGAATATCCCAACTTCATCCCCTGTGCGATTCAAAAGGGGAATGTATTCGGATTGCAATTCCATCCCGAGAAGAGCAGTTCGGCAGGTTTGAGAATCCTAAAGAATTTCGCCGAGATAGCGCTATGCTCATCATCCCAGCGATAGATATCATTCAAGGTAAATGCGTTCGCTTATATAGAGGGAATTACGAAAAGCTCCTCTTTTCCTACGATGACCCCGCTTCAATTGCCAAATCATTTGAGATGGATGGCGCGGAATGGCTTCACATAGTGGATTTAGAAGGAGCCAAGGAAGGGAGATTGGTGAATCTGGATACAGTTAGGGACATAAGGAAGAAAACGAGCTTGAAGATTGAGTTGGGAGGCGGAATAAGAAATTTAGATGATATTGGAAGCGTTCTCTCGTTGGGAGTGGACAGGGTGATATTGGGGACTCTCGCATTGAGAAAGGAATTCCTTGAGAGGGCTTTGGAACTCTATGGTGAGAGGATAGCGGTGGCATTGGATTCCAAAGGTGGGAAAATAGCAGTGGAAGGATGGTTGAAGGAAACTGAAAAGGATGTTCTCAGTTTTGCGCGGGAGTTAGGAGAGTTGGGGGTTAGGTGCCTGATACACACCAGCATACTTAGGGATGGGAGCTTGGAGGGGGCTAATTTTGAGGAGATAAAGAAGGTGAGGGAAATCTTTCAGGGGTTGTTAATCGCTTCGGGAGGGATTAGCTCAATAGATGATTTGCGAAGGCTTAAGGAGATAGGCGTCAACGGGGCAATTATCGGTCGCGCCATTTACGAAGGTAAAATAAACTTGAAAGAAGCTCTTTTAGAATTAGCTTGACCTCGTCAGCCACCCCAGAAGGGATATATCCGCCAATTGAAGAATATGCCCAAGATATTCGTCAAACTTCCTATCGTGAATTCGCCCAAGATTAAACCAAGAAAGAAGGGGAGCGTCTGCCTGTAACCCCTCAATCCCGCAACCCTCAAAACGAAGAATTTGACCATCCAAGCTATGAATATGGGCAACCAGAGGAGATTCATTGACCAAGAAGATGAAACAGCATAGCCAATGGGATGGAACGGCCACCAGAAATATCTACCTCTTATGAGGACAAGAATAATCGTTGACAGAAATCCCCAAAAAGTGAAAATGGAACAGAGATTGTCCCTCTCCTGCGGCATCGTCAGCCAAGAATGGAGGCGATTGAAAGCCTCCCATCCATACCCCGTAGTCCAAGGCGCTGCCTTAGCCAAAGTTCCGAGTTTATAGTAAGTATGAAGTAAAGCCCAGAAACTTGCGAAGGAGCCAACCAAACTCGCAAGCAACATCGCCCACATATACCCTCTTTCACTAACGCCCGTTCTCTCCGCTATCTTCAATCCCTCAATCTGATGGGGCATAGGATGAGCCCTGTAAGCCCTATTGAAACTCCAAGAGAGGGTGAAGAAGACTAAATCCCCTTTTGAGAAGCTCTCAACTCCCGCAACCCTCGGTAACATCTGGTCGGGACCGGCGAAATGCAAGTCGTGGACAGGAGAACCAAGCTCCACCCTTATCCTCGCTATAGCAAGGGAAAGAAGGAAGAAGATAAGAAGGAATAGGAAAGCTGTGATGAATCGCATCCCTGCCTGCATTAGGAAAACCATGAGCGCGATATAGCCGAGAATTATCCCAATAAAAGCCATACGATATGATAAAGGTTCTCCTTCATCGCTTACTTCTGACTTTCCCGTGAAAATCCTCTTCAAGACCTGATAGAGATATTTCCTTCCAACCCAAAGAACGAAAAAAGCTATACCTATGTAGGCGCCAGCGGATTGGTCGTTGATATAGGGCATATCTGGTCTGGCGACCTGCAGATTAAAGGCAACGCTCATGACTTTCAGCATCTTCCAATACCAGTAGAAGAACCAGCAGGAGAAGGCGAGGTCAAGCGGCAAGAGATAGCCAAGCCCGATGATGCAAGGGAAGAAGTAAAGGGGTGTCCAGCCGATTGCGTTCCAGGGAGGAGTCGTTATGAACTGACCGAGGTCATAATCCCTAATCGCTATGTGGAAGAAGAAGGGATAATTTGCGTTGATGTTATTTATGATATCAATTATCGCCGCTATGGCAAAGCCTATCCACATAAGCTTGCTTTTGAAGAGATAGAGGCTTTCATCAGTTATGGCAAGAGGGAGTTGGATGATAGGGAAGGTAAGCCTTTCATTTTCCGCCCATTGTTTTCGGAAAATTATGTTCATACACATCATAACCCAAACCATTATCATAAAGAAGAGAGTCCAGTAGAGAATCGGCTTCAGCCAGGCAAGGATATGTTCTTTGGTGTAGAACGTTGACCAACCGAGAAAATATCCCTCCAAAGCCTTCTTATCGGGAACAATCAGCCACTTGGGGAGATATTGGAAAAATAGCTTCTCATATTTGTTCTCGGGAGTGGCAAACCAATAGGGGTGGGTGGCGCAGGAGACGAGGACGGGATAGTTATCTATACCCAGCCAGCAGGAACCGAGGGCAACCATTGAATATGTCAAAAGGACTTCGCCTCTATTGAGGGCAAGGCGTGGGAGGTATCTTTTTAGGAAGAGGTTGAAGAGGAAAACGATGAGGAGCGAGAAAACGGCGTGGGAGAAGAGAGACATGGAAGTGGGGAAGGCACCACCCTTTACCTCCATCATATAAACGACCCAGAGGTTATTTATGGGGATTAAAATAATCCCGAGGAGAATCGCTTTGAAAGAGATTTTCGCCTTCATAAGTTATTTATGATTTTACAAAAAATATGCTTTCAAAAAAGGGGAAAATTGCTATCAATTTGTCTTATCTTGTCTTATTTCTTATGAGAAGTGAAAGTAGAGGGATAGCTCCTTTAAGGGTAAGGGGGGCGAGTGAAACTCGCCCCCCTTGCTATTCATTGCCATTCAGGCTGCCAATAGCGCTTGCTAACGAGGGAGTCCAACTTCGTCCATTTAGCGTGTCCATCCATAAAGACGACATTCAGCCCCTCGCTATGCCGATTTCTCGCGAACCATACCCAAGTCCATGAACAATTGCTCCACTCATTGCCTGCCCAATCATCTCCAGCGCTGACATTTATCTCAACGGAAAGGTCCTTGCAGTTGCCACAATAACCTACATTCCAGATTCCACCCCATATGTTTCCACCGGTTTCCGCTATAGCGACAGCATCGGCGGGTTTGGGCCAGCGAGCCAAGCTTGGGTTCCAGATAATAGCCCTGTTCGCTCCATAATGCAAGCGAGCGATTTCAGGATTCTTACCACAAGTTTCCTGCCCCGTTGGACCATCTCCAAGGCTCGGACAAATATACACCTACATATTTTTCATATATGGCTGAAGTTTGGAGAAGAGGCATACTCCGGTTTCTCCATTTGGTCGAGCGGCACCGCAGCCACAGACGAAAAGAGGCAGATTCTCGTCCCAATCCTGCGTATACATCGCAAAAGCCAGTCCTATCTGCTTCATATTGGATAAGCACGCTGCTTTTCTTGCCTGTTCTCTTGCCCGGCTGAAAACCGGAAAGAGAATAGCCGCCAGAATGGCAATGATAGCTATGACCACAAGTAGCTCAATCAGCGTAAAGCCTCTTCTCATCGCTTTTCACCTCCTTTCCTTTTTCGTTTTCATTTAAATTTTAAAATTACTTCAATTGTAAATTAAGTAAATTCTTTATCCAACACAACCTCTACGACATCGCCCGTTTTCAATAAAGAGCGAGGTATGGGCTGAGGAATTACTTCGCCGTTTACCTTAACTAACTTTACATTTCTTCCCCATCCAGAGAACTTTATATTTAAAATAACATCGCCAACTCTGATATTTTCTATTGAAAAGTCCCTCAATTTCTCCGGAATTGCTGGCTCAAAATATAGGTGCTCCTCATTCAACCTCAAACCACCTATACCTTCAATTATTCCAACAGCGATAAGGACGCCATCCTCCGGCAAACCTTGGTCGCTACCAACGGGCTTATCATCCGCGCTAAATGTGCTTGTCCCCTCAAACATAGGCAAGGGACGAGTATGAGGAAGTCCATGCCCACTTGCGAGGTCCCCTCGTAGTGCCCTTCCGGAAAAACTTTTAACCTTTTCATAAACCTCTTCAAGCGAGAACCTTGCCCTCAAAAACCAATCAAAACCACCCTGCCAGAACATCGTCTGACCATTCTCAAATCCAGGAGGAAATTGGAAGTTGTTCCAAATCCCCGCATGGAAAGCCTCTTTATTCCCATCTATCGTGTTTATGCTAGGGATTCCACAAGGCTTGCCAGTCTTTCCATCCCTCCAAGAATAGGCATTCGGGTCGGAATTAAGCCAGAGCCTCACCTTTAGTGATTTGTCATCGCTCAAAAGCCCAAGATAATTAGCAAGCAGAGGAATATCTGTGAAACCCACATCTATCTCCTTTCCGTTTACATCTATCCAACTCAAGAACCTTCCTCCCTCCAATAGCCTGCCTTCGTTATCCCTGATATATTTTTCCCTCCAATAGATTGAGAAGAGAGCCTCCCTTGCTTTCTCGCTTATCCTTTTATATTCATTTGCCTTATCTTCATAATTTAGAACTTTCGCTAAACGTGCTAATGCCTGAGCAGAAGCCACATAGTAGACCTGTAAAAGGGAATAACGATGTCCTATATTCCAACCATCCCAGTAAGTTGCGGGGCGATTTTGGTTGGGCAGTCCAGTGTATGGATAAGGCAAGGTCAAAATATAATTATCAGCCATAGATTTATAAAACCCGAATGCATCCTCCAAATTTGGGAAAACTTCTGCGATAAACTCATGGTCCCTTGTGAGAATGAAATATTCAAGGACAGAGAGGATAAATTGGGCGTTGGTCTCAAATATATAGCCGGTTCCGTTCCAACGCCACATCCATCTACCGTCTCCGTATTTCGCTATCGGCATCATCCCCTTCGGAAGGAGATTCCCATCCTCATCTCTCGTCGTTTCACCGTCAGCTAAAGCTGAGATATATTCTTTTAGCTTTTCCTTCGTGAGCTCTAAGCTGAAGCGAGGATTGTATTTCCCAGCAAGGATATGAAAGAAGGGAACCAATCCAATTGGAGCGATTGGTCCGCCATAGCAGTGCTCTTGATAAAACATATTTATAGCTTTTTCAATCTCAGGAGAATGAGGAAAGCGGAGGATGAATGTCCATTGGGAAGGAGGAGTGGGCGGTGGGATTATTCTTAGCGAGAGCTCCAACCTATACACTTTTCCCCGCTTCAATGACATCGGTCTGCAGTTATGTATCGTCCAATCAAATTGACTTCCAGTTATCGCTATCTTGGAAATTCCCGTTGGTTCGTCAAAAAGAGGATTTGGTAAATGGATGTTAAAGGGCATATCGCTCCCTTCATTTTTTACCTCCATAGCAATAGTCCTGAAAGGAGTAAGCGAATCCTCCTCTCCGTAAGCTATCAAATCATTGCCTATTGGACGATAACAAGGTTGAAGGTCATACATACTCATCTTATAATTGCTCAACATCCTTATATGGAAATAACCTCCAGCGAAGTTATAGAACCTTTTCCAGGAATTAGAAGGAAAATCCAAGTGCCAGCCCAAATAGGGGAGCGCGATATCTCTTAAACTTTCAAATTGCGCCTTTAAAAGGATTTTATCCTTTTCAAGGGAGTAAGTTAGCGAAGCGGATATTAGGGGCTCCCTTTCGGGGGAAAGGAGAAAGAGAGAAGGGATGCTAAGGGAAGTGGGAGAAATCTCCCATTTCTGCATTCTTTTAGGGGAGAGGTAAAGGGGGTAAGCATCGAAAGGATAGACGCTCCTTTGCCACTTGGAAGGTCCTCCGAAATAAATTCTCGTCCTTCTTCCCGCCAAAAGATTAGCTCCCCATTTTCCTTTCCCCCCAGTATCTACCTGAAGAGAAACCACCTCACCCCTATCAATATCTACCCCTAATCTGTAAAAGTCATTCTTAATATATTCAATCTTGCCTTTTCTTATTTCTTCTTTCATCTTTGGACTTAAAGAAGGAAAAATCCCCTTCTGCAACTCCTTTGCCTTTTTTAATGCCTCCTCTTTGCTTCCCCTTCCTATTAGGAATTTTACCTTAAATTTTCCATAGCTAAATAATCCCGTATCATTCCCCCAAGCAGGGTCCTTCCATTCACCTCGCCAACAGAAGTGCAAAGCTTTGATTCCACCTCCAAAGCCCTTAGGGTCAATTAAGCTTATGAGATACCTTTTCGTTTCGTTCCAATAGAAAATCACAAATTGGACCTCGCCACCTTCTTTGCTCTGTTGAGATGAGAGGTTTTGCCAGTGATGCTCTATTTTAGTTCTCCACTTCCCTTGGTAGTAATAAGAATCGGGCAAGGAAGCATTTGAGACGGGAAACTCACTTAGCACACCGCCTAACCAAAGCCCAAGAGGTCCAAATCTCTTTCCCTTTCTCCCTATGAACTCCCTTTCCATCTCAAAACCACTCACGCCCTCATAAAAGATATAACGGGAGCGAATACGGATGTCTGGTTCGTCTTTTAGGTAGACCTCCGTGCTAACTGCTACGCTTCTTTTCCCTCTCTCAATCTTCAACTTCTCTAATTTGAAAATTGGCATATGTAAACCCACCCACCCTTTTCCCTCAAGGGAAAAATCAGAGCTTGTCCACCAACCATAAAAGTAGCCAAGAAATGGGTCGGAAGGACTTCCCGCATCATGTAGAACTCCGAGAAAGGAGGGGAATTTCTTATTTATCCTTGCTCTAAATTCCTTCCCCTCTATGCCAATAGTATAACCTCCATCTGCCTCTATTACATTCAATGGAAAGGCTTTGAGAGATACAAGGATTAGAAAAAAGAATATCACAAATAATCACCCCCAGAAACGGTATATCTGCCAGTTGAAAACGATTCCGAGGATATTCGCTATGCTTGAAACAACGAACTCGCCTAATATCAATCCCAAGAAGAAAGGAAGTGTGTAGCGAAATCCCTTAAGCCCGGAGCTTTTTAGGACGATGAATTTAAAAAGCCAAGCGATAAATATGGGACACCACATAAGTCCCATCGCCCAAGAGGATGACACCGCATATCCAACGGGATGGAAAGGCCACCAGAGGAACCGTCCTTTCATAAAAACGAGAAAGACGGAGAACAAAAACCCCCAAAATGTGAAGATGGCGCAGAAATTGTCCCTGTTTTGGGGCATCTTTAACCACGAATCCAGCCTGTTATATGCTTCCCAGCCAAACCCTACAATCCAAGGCGGCATCTTGGCTGAGGCGGCGCCAAATTTATAGTCAGCATGGAGAAGCGCCCAGAAAGCGGAAAAGGAACCGATTAAGCTCGCTATCAACATCGCAACCGTATATTGGCGATAATCAAGTCCAAGCCTTTCAGCAATCTTAAACCCCTCCAATTGATGAGGCATAGGATGAGCTCTGTAAGCCCTATTGAAGCTCCAAGAGAGGGTGAAGAAGACCAAATCCCCTTTTGAGAAGCTCTCAACTCCCGCAACCCTCGGTAACATCTGGTCGGGACCGGCGAAATGCAAGTCGTGAGCAGGGGAGCCGAGCTCCGCTCTTATCCTCGCAATCGCTAAGGATAGGATGAAATATATCAACAGGAATAGGAAAGCGGTAATCAACCTCGCACCCATTTTTGTGATGAAAAAGAGGAGAAAAGCAAAGCCTAAAATTATGCCGATGAAAGCTGTGCGATAACTCATAGGCTCATCGGCATCGCTGACAAGCGATTTCTTCCCCAAAGCCCTTTTGATTACCTCAAGAAGATACCTTCTTCCCACCCATATCACGAAAAAAGCTATCCCGATGTAGGCGCCTGCTGATTGGTCATTGATATAGGGCATATCGGGTCTGGCGACCTGCAAATTAAAGGCAACGCTAAAGACCCTCTGAAACTTCCAATACCAGTAGAAGAACCAACAGGAAAAGGAAAGGTCAAGCGGCAATAAATAACCGAGTCCGATAATACAAGGGAAGAAGTAGATTGGCGTCCAACCTATCGCATTCCAAGGGCGAAGAGCATAGACAAAGGAATAGAGGTCGTAATCCCTGATTGGAATATGAGGGAAGAAAGGATAGTTTGCGTTTATGTTATTAACTATGTCAATCAACGCCGCGATAGCAAAACCTACCCACATAAGCTTGCTTTTGAATAGGGAGAGCCTTTCATCAGTAATCGCCAGGGGAAGCTGAATGATGGGGAAGGTTAGACGCTCGTTTTCAGACCATTGCTTGCGAAAAATGACATTGATGCAAAGCATAACGAATATCATAACCATAAAGAAAAGGGTCCAGTATAGAATGGGAGGAAGCCAAGCTAAGATGTTCTCTTTAGAGTAAATTGATGACCAACCGAGAAAATATCCCTCCAAAGCCCTCCTATCGGAGACCATCAACCACTTAGGAAGATATTTGAAGAAAAGACTTTCCCATTTGTTTTCAGGAGTAGCGAACCAAAAGGGATGGACGAGACAGGGAATCAAAACAGCGTATAAGTCGACTCCAACCATACAAGTTCCAATCGCCACCATTGAATAAATAAGCATCAATTCGCTTTGCGTTAGCTTCACCCGAGGGGAAATCCTGCCGACGAGGAGATTGTATAGAACGAGGATGAGAAGGGTAAAAACAGCGTTGAAGAATAGGGACATCGTTGTGGGAAAACCCTTCCCCACCACCATCTCCATATACCCCGTCCACAGGACATTGGGAGGAATCAGCAAAATACCTATGAGGATTGCCCTACACTTTAACTTCCTCCTCAATTCATCCCCCTTATACTGAGTTCACTAGCTCCCATAACCTCTCGGCGTAATAAAGATAATTCTCATAGGGAACATCGGGAGGAATGCTATGGTCCAAGCAGGGGATATATCCTCCTTCCTTGACTAAGGGCTCAATCCTCCTCAATTCCGCGTCTATTGCCTCTCTGCTTTGGGCAAGAGCCCTCTTATCAATTCCACCCCACATCCTCAACTCCCTCCCGAACTCCTTCCTCACTTTCACCACATCCATTCCCGCCTGAACCTCAAATGGATAAAGCACATTTATCCCCGCATCAAGCCAAATGGGAATGAGGGAATAGATGTTCCCATCGCTATCCAAGGAGACATATTTGACCCCCCTTGAACGGAGAAAATCAACCACCCTTTTGTATCTCGGTAGTGCGAACCTCCTATAGAGCTCCGGACCGACGAGCGGACCAGTTTTATAAGCCATATCCTCCCAGAAGCCGAAAACATCAACATCGGTATATTCAAGGATTTTATCCATCATCTCGATCAGGAAATCAGCGATGCTATCCATCATCTCCTCAAGGAAGAGGGGGTCGTCGTAGAAGAGGAGGCAGGCTCTCTCAACGCCCACCATCGCCCTCACTCCCCCGAAGAAGCCTCCCCATCTATCGGCGATTATGATTAAAGGGCAATCCCTATCTTTGTAGGAAGATAGAAGCTCTTTGTAATTTGGACCTATTCTCTCCTCAAGGTTGGCTTGAAAGCGCTCTTTGCGGAATTGGCGAAATTCCTCCCTCGTTTCAACTGGAAAGCGAATGAACTGGGGCATAGAGGAATCGGGGAAGTTCTTTCTTTCCCGCATAATTATTCCCTCATGATTGATGTAAGTGATGGTATCCTCGTCCTCGGCTATGATTTTTCTCTCAAAGGGGGGATTGGGGAAGAACCAAGTGCTGTGAACTATTCTTCTATCGTCTGGATGGGGAAAGGGTTTTGTTGGGTCATAACCTTCCCTTTTCCACCTTTCAATCGTTTCCGCCCAAGGGGCGGGAGCGCCCCAGTAGACGCATCTATCTACTTTCTCATAAGCGAAAAGATTGCGAAATCTTTGGAGGTCATTCAAATTCATCACCTCAAAGGAATTATAAAAAGATATGGCTGAATTTAGAACAAAAATCCCCTTCTGGCAATTATATTGCCAGGGACAAGAAGTGGTTTATAAAGAGGAACTTTTTAAGAAGATTTTAGGGCGGGGATGCCAATGGCATCCCCGCCCCTTCAATAAATGATATTAGTTACTCAAATTGTCCCCATGGCTTGCGTTTTATCTGGTCAGCTTTGAACCACTTGGCATGTCCATCACAGAAGATTAGATTGGAACCTCCAACATGGCGTGTTGCTTTTTCTATCATCCAGTTAAGGTCTACGATGACAGGTGGACATGGCCCTCCGTTTCCTAGACAACTCATCCCGGCTGGATTTCCATCCCATTCAGCAAAAGCCGCGTGGATGATGATCCCCGTGGTATCAATAGCAGCTGTATTCAAAAAGGAACCACCACCACTATCACCAATCGCTATAGTGTTTGCAGGGTCCTCTATTTTAGCCAGCTTAATCGGTCCATCATAGTTATACATCAACCAGTTCGCATATCCATAATCCGTTTCTATGTTCGTCCTTCCATGCTGTCCTGGCCAACAATTGGACGCCCAAGACCATCCCCTCGCTTGCCGACGACTACTTGGACATAAGAGGATTTGGGTGTTCTTTAGATATGGCATCAATTGCTCCGTCCAATAGAGTCCATCGTGGTCTCCGAATAAGCACTTTATCTTCCACCAGGGAAAAGTCTCATCCCAATCTTGCACATACATCATCAGCGCCATACCTATCTGCTTTTGATTGGACAGGCAGGCGGACTTACGAGCCTGTTCCCTCGCCCTTGAGAACACAGGGAACAGGATAGCTGCTAGGATAGCGATTATCGCTATCACCACTAGCAGCTCTATCAAGGTAAAACCTCCTCTTCCCTTTTTCAAAAACATTCTTTTGACACCTCCTTTTTTCGCTTTGCCCCCCATATGGTTTCCGGTCTTTCCGGCGAGGGAGAAGCGGGGAGCAAGAACTTCTCCCTCCTTTATAAAACCCTCAAATCTAAACCACCTCCTTGTATTAAATTACTTTAATTATAAGTTGTTGTAGATATATGTCAACAAGTTTTTCAGTCGCGTTTTATTTATTGTGTGTCAACGAATTTTTAAAGAGAAGCCTTTTAGATGTATTTATGGGCGGGGATGCCGATGGCATCCCCGCCAATAAATTTGAACTATTTAAAATTGGTCGTCAAGCCACGACATAATTAAGGTGCCACCCCTGTGCTTTGCCCTTATTTGCCTAGCTGGTAACCACTTAGAGTGACCGTCCATAAACACAATATTTGCTCCACCTGTATGGCGAGTCACAGCATCTTCACTTTTTCCTACCGCCCGAAGAGCATCGTCAAAAGTTGCATAGAAAGGACCACAAGGTCCGTAGGGACAACCTTGTTGATAGTTTGCAAATACTATAGGAGCAATTACACCATCCTGCAGATAACCCGCCCACGCAAACATAGCTTTCGTGGAGTCAGCTAACATAATCGTGTTGGGCACATCCTTTAGCGCCGCTAATTTTCCGCCATAACCACTACCCGGTCCACCACCAGTGCAAGGATATGCTGTGTTTCCCAAAGCGCATTTCGCTGCCCCAAAAAGTCCCGTAGGAGCCCCATAACTTATGAAATTTCCCTCTGCGGGCATTCCGGGCAAAAGTTCAGTGCAATAGGGAGCACCTCCACAATTCCCTCCGGGATTAGTGAACATCGTCCAATTCGTCGTGCTGGATGGGCAATGGAGGATGGAAGCGTTTTTGCTATAGGGATAGATTTGCGCCCACCATTGGGGATGCTTAGGTCCAGCGCAAGCGGGAACAGCAAACGGCAGAACCTCGTCCCAATCCTGGACATACATCAGAATAGCCTGTCCCAACTGCTTAAGATTGGACAGGCAGGCGGACTTACGAGCCTGTTCCCTCGCCCTTGAGAACACAGGGAACAGGATAGCTGCTAGGATAGCGATTATCGCTATCACCACTAGCAGCTCTATCAAGGTGAACCCTCTACTTCTCTTTCTCATTGTTTTAACACCTCCTTTTTATTTTTACTTTCTTTTTGGACCCAAACCGGCTCTCTGGGGAAACCAGCGAGGGAGAAGCGGGACCGAACTCCTCCCTCCTTTATAAAACCCTCAAATCTAAACCACCTCCTTGTATTAAACTACTTTAATTATAAGATATTAAAAATCGCTGTCAATATTATTAAATTGTTTTAATAATAAGACGTATGTTAAAGTCGGTCAACTATATTTTCACTCAGCCAATATGTGTAGTTCTACAAAGTTTTTAATCTCCTTTTATTGAGATTTCGGCGCATCCTTGCAGTTCACCTTTCCAAGCCTTTACCTTAAGTCTCAACTCGCCCATATATTGCACATATTCCCCTTTTTGATAATCATAAATAAGGGGCAATTTCTTCCTATCAAACTCTATAAGGTAAACTCCTTTAGCAATCTCCTTCCAAGGAATCAGTGATCCAGGCAACGGGGAAATCTCTACGCAAAGATTGGCGTTGGAGATGGGCTCGCCATCCACATTCACGATTTTTATTATAATCCTCCCCTTACCTTCCCCCTCTTTATTAATGACAAGAAGATTCTTTAAGTGAAAAACTGATGCTAAGGCCTTGCTGTATCTATTTTCATTTAGAAATTCATCTGCCATCCGAAGAAAAGCTTTTCCGGCATCACTATCCATTCTTTTTACATTGACATTCTTCAACAATTTCTCTACATCTACCTCGCTTGTCATTCGCTCAAGAAAAACGAAAGCTGTTCCGTAGGGAGATAGAGAGACCTTAACTTCTGCCTTCTCTCCTTTTACCTTGCCTATTTCCCTATCAATAATCGGCTCCTTAATCAAGTATATACCTTTCCTATCAGGAATTAAGTTCTCGTCAATCTTTAAGAATATGTCAAATTTTTTGTCTGTTATGTTTACAAGCACAACCCCCATATTTACACCATCCGACAGCAAGAAGCTTTCAACCCCTCTCCTTGTTTCCTCCCTCTCTTTATATTTCATGACAACTCTCCTCAAAACCCCCTTAACGGGCTTGTCATCCACAAAGGCACCCGCCTCAGATTCCGCATCCATCTTCAAGCTCCACCAACCTATCGTCGCGGGCGGCAAAGGCTGTAACGGAGATATCCTGAGGTATAACTTAGCCCCTTTACGCACCCTCTTATTCAATACGATTTCTATCCAGCCGTTATCCTTTATCTCCTCTGGAGCAACGGTTCTCTCCCCTATCTTCTCCCCATTTGGACCCGAGAGGAAAACCTCCATCCTCAAGCCATATCCTTCAACTTTCTTCCAATAAGTTGGAGTGGAAATGCTTAAGGATTGTATGAAATCTGAAGGCGCGGTTATCAATTGTCCAAGGGAGCTATGTCCGGCAAAATCCTCCGCCAAATCCTGCTTCTCGCCCGTAGTGTCCAAAATCTTCGCCCTCTCAATTGAAGCGGGGAATCCTTTGAGAATCTTTACCGGCTGAAATCCCCTCTCATTCTTGAACAAACTCTCTAATAAATCGGCAACCGCGGAAGAGTAACCTCCTTCTACCCTTATTACCTCCCCCGCTCCATAATGGAAGGAATAACAATTCAAATTTTTGAATTTTTCCTTCTTTGCATTCCCTTTCAAAAAGCTTGGGACCCGTGCTCTTTCCAGCTTTTCGTCAAATTGGTTGAACTCGCCTATTATGACGAAAATTCCACCAGCTTTCACGAACTCCTCAATCCTCTTTAGGACTTCGCCATTTATGATTTCGTTATCCAAGGATATCAAAATCTTGGTTTCTGGTCTTTTGAGTTCTCCTTTCAAGATTTGCCAATCCATTATATACCTTTTTGGAATCTGCCTTTCCAGGAAATCCCTATGAAGGGCATCCCAAGAGCCTTTCCAACCATCCATAAGCCAAACTGGTTGTGATATGAAAATCCTCGTCGCAGGAGCTACTGGCCACATCAAGTCAAGATAAGGGGCTAATTTCCTCAATTCTCCAAATACTCTCCTTGCCTCCTTTTGCCCCTCGGTTCCCTTAATCCCCCAGTTTATTAAGTATCCTTCAGGCCAAGTCCAAGCGACGAGACCAACACCCCAAACACCCAAGCCCAAACATTCATATATCTGCCTGCGAATCATATAGCCTGGCCAGGGGCGAGGGAAATAGGCAAGTTGTGAGCTGAAAACCGGCTTACCAAACGATGTCATCATCTCAAAATATTTCGTATTGTGGTCCTCTCTCGGTGGGCGAACGATTGGATTAGCTATCAATCCATCCCCTATCATAGCGTATATGAAAGGAGCACATCCCGAGATTTTCAACTCGTCATCTCTTAAGCCCATATCGTGAAGCCAATTGAAAGCAAATCTCTCCCTATCGCTTTTCTTATAGGTTTCGTAAAGATAGCGCAGATATTCCCCTATAGCGATAATCCGAAAGCTATGCCAATCCAAATTAGCCCTATCAAGGAGGAATTTCCTCGGAGGCAAAACCTCTTCAAAATCTTTATATTTCGTTCCCCAGACCCTGTTCAATTTGTCAATTTCCCCATATTTAAACTTGAGGTATCGTCTAAAATGGTGTAAAGCGAACTTGGATTGGTCAAAACCTCTCTCAGCTGGGACGGGAGGATAGAGGGTTTCCCCATCAATGCCCCAAAGGATTATATTGGGGTTGCTGTGAAACGATTTTATAACTATCTCCGCAAACTTTTTCCTCAAATCATTTAGGATTGGATGTTCAATATTCGTCCAGAACTGCTTTTTTTCGGGAGGGATATTTATCTCGTAAAGCAAGGGCTCGGGATTTCCATCTGCGTCCAGAGCGTAAATCTCTGGATAGAGCTTGCGGAACCACTCGGGATACTCGTGGAAATTCGTGCAAGTGATTATGCCAACGAGATTTCTCAACCCGAGCCTGGAACATCTTTGAAGAAACTCTTCAAATGCCTTGAATCTTAGATTATCTGTATCTATTTTCGCCTTCAAGGGAGTATCAGCATCAGGGAGGAGGAATCCCCCAAGCCAACCGAAATCCACAACTAATAGATTGGCGTTATCCGAAAGCATCTCCTGTAGGGTTTGCTCATCCTCCCAACCAGTTCCTACATAACCAAAATATTCCAAAGGTCTTTTCAGTAGGACTTGATATTTTATGTCTAATGTACTATGGATATATGAAAACCCACCTGGGTCTTTTCCTTCGCAGTTTCCGAAGGTTAACATTAGCATCCCAAGTAAAAGGAAAATCAAAATTTTACACGCTCCTTTCTTCATATTTACAGGATTTTATCGCCTCTATCATCGCATCTAAATTCTCCAAAGGGCAATAACTGGGGATATCGTGGGTGGAGAATATGAGCTTCCCCTCCTTTCCAAGCGTCTCAAATACATCGTATACATGTTTCTTAACATCCTCAACAGTCCCATTTGGGATTATGTTTGAGTTATCCAAGCCACCGTAAACTATCAATTTACCTCCTTCAATCTCCCTAAACCTTCTGGGATTGTTGAAGCGATATTCAAGAGGATTTATCCCATCAAATCCATACTCCAAGAACAAATCCACTATTTCCATTACCCTGCCATCCGTATGATAAAAAACCTTCTTCCCCATCCTATGAGCAAGCTCAACCATCTCCACAATGTAATCAAAGTGAAATTCCCTCAAATGCTTCGGCGAAACCAATGGTCCGTCCCTTCCACATATATCATGCGCGATATAAAGGACATCAATGTCAAGCTCGCAAATCCTTTTTGTGAGCTCTAAAAGAATAGGCTGATATCTCTTGAGGATTTTATGAATCACATCGGGGTGGTCATAAAGGTCAATATAGAGATTTTGAGGAAGACGAAGGGGTTCCAAAAGGGCTAATCCCGCCCCCACGAGAGGGAAAATAGCCTTGTCTGGATATCTTTTCCTCTTCTCAATTATATCGGAATAAACGGCTGGGTCGGATGGGTCGGGCAAGGACAAGTCTAAAGCCTTATGAAGTGAATCAATCATAGGCTCTAACTGCCAAACCGTTTTTCCATCAAAATATGTCTTTGCGGATAAACCGGGATACCAATTGATAATGGGAAAAGCCTCTATCACATCCGCATCATAATGAGTGATACGGAAATCGGCACCCCATTTCTCATCAAGTTCCGCCATCTTATCCCTGTCCATCCAGAAATTGAAGGGCGGACGGTCAGGCAGTTTCCCCTGCAAAACAAGTTGAACCCTTTCCCTTGAGGTCATTGCTATTTTGAGGTAATTTTGACAAAAGTGTAAACCCCGGGTTCGTTTATTATAAATCGTGAACCCTTTTGCCCACCAGGGGAAAGCCTCCACTCTCCCTCAAGGGCGACCTTAATCCCCTTCAACGGTCTCTCCTTTAGATGAATCGCTATCCTCTCCTCGCTCGCCTTCACATCCAGCCTCACTCCATTATAGAGCAAATTGCTTATTCCCATCTCTGGACAGGCTTTAGGCAAGCTAGGATTTATTTGAAGCTCGTCTCCCTGGGGATTTATCCCCAGAAATCCATATACTACTATTGAAGGCAAAAGACTACTCTCATAGAATTCAAAATCTATCCCTATTCCGCCACAAGTCCCTCCTCCCTGCAGAGTCGTTCCCCTCTTCCCATCCTTGTAGTATTCCCTATATCCTCCTTCACTCCATACTTCTTTCTCCCAATCCAATATCTCGCAGAGCCTCTGCCAAGCGTTATCGGGTCCCAAAATCTTCAATCTCCCCCATAAATCATAGAATGTGAATCCCAAAACCCCTCCTCCATCCTGCACCTGATAACCAAAGGGTAGAGATTCAGGAGCCCACCAAGGGAATACATACCACTCTATATTTCGCTTTGTGGAAGCCCTTGGTCCGAACCGCCATCTATAAATATCCTTCCCCGTTGATGTGTCCCCTTCTATTATCCTTTTGCCATCAAGCCAATCCATTATCTCCTTAGCATGCTCTTCCGTCGCTATGCCATACCATATAGCGTTCAAGTTGAGGAATGTGTAGCCGTAATCGTGGGGAATCCCGTCCTCGTCTATGCAAGCGACGAATCTCCCCTTTTCCTTATCCCAGAATTTCTCGTTCGCAACCCTCTTCACCTCCTCAGCGTGTCTGCGAAGCTCCTCGGGGTCAAAGGAAAAGCCTCCTTGAGGAATATCCCACTCAGGATGATTCCTTATAACTTCCTCAACCTGAGCCATAGTCATGAGAGCACCATAATATTCAGCTGTAGCGAACATATCATAACCTCCAAAGGGAAGGATATCCCAATAATTGCTCCCTATCCCCTCCCCGGGTCGGAATACCTTCTTTCCATCCGGAGTCAGATACCATCCAGAGCGTCCCGTATGACCCCACCAGGGATTACGTATACATTTGTATTTCAATCCACCAAGCTCTGTTTGCATATAGCGAAGGGCAAGCCTCATCCTGTTGATGTTTTGCCTCAGGAAGGCTATATCTCCTGTCCAGCGGAAATAGTTCCAACAAGCGAATATGAAGTTGGGATTGTTGGAGGTATGGCGGGTATCATAAACAGTGAAGAAGGAATCTATATAAAACTCCCCTTCTGACTCGCCGGGAGCGAGCACTATCTTTATCCTCTTGATTTTCCCTCGCCATTTCGGATGCTTGAACATCGGAACTATGCTGTGATTCACTCCCGTAATAGAGGACCAATGGGAGTCTTCGTTTTGGATGTAGACTCTCCTATCCTCGCCGAAGTCCTCATCCTCTTCCCTCATCCATTCAATATAGGGCAAGTTGTTTGTCTTGCGTGGCGTGTGCTTCCAGCGAAGCTGGAGGAAGGGGGAACAATAAGCGTCAATCACTACGCCCTTGGGAGTTATTATGGCAGGTGAAGCACCCGTGGCTACGAGACGCCATTTCCCATCCACTATCCCCTCCGAGCGTGCGTTCTCCACCTCCCATGATTCAATCGCTGTCTTCCCATACCATCTTTTATCCTTCGTTGCCCTCAACCAATCCCAAACCCAACCGAATCCATCCTCTTGGAAGTGCCATCCTGCAGTGTATCCATCTATTCGGGGCATAGTCTGCGTCCAGTGAGGGAAAGGCCAGCCGTAATCGTGGGCGTGGGAGAAATGCTGATGGGAATGAACATAGCCCTCCTCATCAATCCTTATAGAATTTATATCTTCCCTATGAACTTCCTGTATGGGTTTTCCCCTTTTCTTATCAATGGCATCGGAGAGCCACATATCTGCTATCGTTAAATATTCCTTATTGAACAGAACGGGATTATTGCCCATACGGGTTGAGAAATGATACCAGAGATACCTACTCAGCCATTGGGCGTTTTCCTCGTTATCCTTGAAATAGAAGCGAGAGAAATGTTTGGGAACATTATCCATAAGGTCCTTGAAGGGAGGGAAAAGCAGATTCTCATCAAACATCGCGAATCCAAAGACCGTGAGACACAAGAGAGGAAATAACATCTTCATAATCAATCACTCTCCTTTACTTTTTCTTTATAATATCTCCCCAGCCAGAGGGAGGCATTCCTAACTCCTCAGCCGATTCCCATTCACCTTCCTTCGCCCTTCCCACTTTCCAGCTCTTGTCCGTTATTACCCAAACCGTCTTCCCCGATTTCAATACAACCTCCATCTCCATAAGGAGCCCTCCCGGTCCCTCACCGTTATGCACCTCAACCTCTATTATATTCTCTCCCTTCTTTAGAAGTTTCCCAACATCATATCGCTCCGCCTCCTCCCATCTCCCTTCGCTCCCCACAAACTTTCCATTTAGATAAAGATTATAAGCATCGTCAGCCGTTATCCAAACTCGCGCGGATTTCACCTCCTCCGATATCTTAAACTCCTTGCGGAAATAAAATGTTACATTCTGCTCCCGCTTGCTATTAGCCTCAGGATACCATATCCAATAGGCTCGCCAATCAGAGGGAGGAGGGAAAGAGGGAAACTTCAATCCTCTGGGCAATTCCTTAAGATAGTAAAAGCCTCCCTCCTCTATCTTCTCCTTTATGTGGAATTCATATCCCTTTTTCTTGCAGGTGATCTCAACGCTCGTGGGAGTGACCTTTATATCCAAGGGAAGCCCACGATATATTAAATTCTTTACCTCTGCATAGGATAAATGGGAAGGGAGATTGGGTTGAATGCGTAATCCCTCAATATCAGCATCTATCCCCATTATCCCATACAGGAAGAAGCAGGGAACAAGTCCACTTTCCGGGAAGGGGATGTCAGTGCCAACTTGCCAGCCGTTGTTTTCACCATAGTAAAGGGGAGGACCACCACAGAGCTTATCCGGCTTCTGATACCTATCCAAAATCTCAAGCAACCTCTTGAAAGCGTTATCCGCTCCCAGATATTTAGCCCTTGCCATTAGGTCAAAGAAGGAGGTATAGAGGATTGCCCCACCGTTTTCTAAATGAGTATCAAATTTCTGGGAAGGAATTTCCCCTTTCCCTTCTAAATACCACCATCCACTGCAATCTATTGTGTTTGCCCTTGGAGCAAACTTGTATTTGTATGTGTCTGAGGGGTCGGTCTCCATCCAATGGAAAATCCGCCTCGCCTTCTCCTCGTCCCCCAATCCGTAAGTCAAGGCTTCCAAATTCACATAAGTGAAACCATAATCGTGCTTAGCTCCCGTGATATCCACACATCCTATATATCTTCCCGCCTCATCGTTCCAAAATGTCTCGTTATAATTCCTCTTAACCACCTTGGCTAACTCTCTGTAATATTCAGGCGGATGAGCGGGAACATCGCTTTCTACTTGTATGTTCTCCTTTCTGACAACCTCCTCAAGCTGAGCCATAGCCTCCAAAGAAGCGTAGAAATAAATATTCTCATAAGCGGATTTGTAGCCGAAGGGGATGTCATCCCAGTAATTGGAGTGAACCCCCTTTGTTGTGCCATCGTGGTCAGGACTGTTATCAATAAAGAGCCCCTCCTTCCCCTTACAATATTCCAGTTGCCACTCCATCGCCTTTCTAATCCTCCCCATATTCTGGCGGAGGAAATCTATGTCCTTCGTCCAAGCATAGTATCGCCAGCAGGCAAGGATATAATTTGAGTTAGTGGTGAAATGACGAGAATCATAGGGAGGACAAGGTGGGAAAGGCCAACAGCGCTGATATCCCCAAGTCCAAACATATCCATCTGGGTCCATCTTGTAGGTGAGAAGGTGATTCCTTTGGGCGGAGAGATAGCGAGGTATGTCCATCCAATTGTAAACCCGAGAAAGCCATTCCATCCAATCTGGATTATTGGGTCCGGGTGGCCAACTTAAAGCCCTTTCCCAGAGGAATTGATTTATAACCTCATCAAACTTTTTATCGGAAGAGGCAAATCGTGGGAAGAAATCGGGAACATCTCCTTTGCCATCCCTAACCTCAACTATCACGGGAGATTTGGGGAAATGGAGAGTCATCTCGTGGGCGTCCATCGTGAATCTTACTATCCCATAGGGTTTTTTGAAGAGGATACGGAAATCCTTCTGCCCCTTCGCCTCCATCCATTCGTCCGCATTCATCCCGAAATCAAGGGAAAACCTTCTCTTCAGCTGGTGAACGGGAATGTACTGCGCCCTATCGGATATGAAAGCGATAAAGGGACTGGCGGAGACATCATAACTATCTCGCTCCCAGGGAGCAACGAATTTAAAGCCTATGGAAACATTCTCCAAAGGTTGAAGGGTAAGTATGTTCTTATCAAGCCATATCTTTACATCCGTTCTCTTAACATCCGCATATGTCAAGCGAATGAACCTATCGCCGCTCACCTTCTCTCCATCAATATAAGCTGAGCCCTGAGGGTAAATATCGTCTTTTCTCCCCCACCAACCAATCCTTCCTTTAGGCTGAGACATCTCAAGATAATAGCGTCCTTTGGGTTGGGGTGGGAAAAAGAGGGTTTGATAGGAATTATCCGGTATATTTGTGAACCTTTTACGGGCGATTATCTCTCCCTGCGGTCCGTCTCTTCTCAAAGTTAATGTCATATCTGCTGATTTCGTTCTATAGGTTGGGCAAGGCACGCTGACTGCGACAAAGCCATCCATGTCAGCAACGAAATCTTGCCCAAGAGTGTGTCCTTCTATAAGCTGAACAGGGTCATTCCACTCCTTGTTTATTCCAATCCCACCTTCTGCCTTCTTAACGAAAATAGGAACATTTTTCAACACTATCCCTTCCTTCGTCTTCTGCCATTCAATATTCTCGGAAAGCTCCGCAGGGTTTATTTCCCCAAGATAAATCCTCTTCGCAAGGACGATGGAATAATTTCCCTTTCCTTTAGGGTCTATCTTCAGCTCCTCAATATCTCCGTTTTTCCCTTTTAAAGAGAAATATCCGTTTGAGAGGGTATAACCCCCCCAATCAGGGGAGGCGAGCAAGAGAAGAGCACAAAAGACGAGGCAAATCACCTTCTCCATATTAATCACCTCAAATTTTTTAAACCGCTTTAGAATTTGTGTCAAGAAATTTTTTTAATTGAAAAGATAGGAAGTTTCCAATTTCCAAAATAGCCAAATATTTGTTATAATGTTTTTAACCCACGGTCAAGGAGGTTTTTAAAATTGCGAAAGATTATATGCCTGATTTTGTCTTGCCTCTTTGCTTTATCCCTCGCAGAGGGTGGAGAAGTGAAGAGAATACAGGAGGAAAAAGTGATAGCTACTATTCAACCAGCGGAGATATTGAGGTGGAAACTTGATACTTTCACGATAAGCCCCGATGGTAAGCATTTCGCCGTGATTGGAAGCGGACCTAATAAGCAATTCGTGAATTACGACGGAAAAAGAGGAGAAGCATATGACAGCGTCAGCCAACCAATCTTCAGCCCCAATTCATCTCGTCTATTCTATATCGCCCGGATAGGAGAGAAGAACTTTCTTGTAGTAGACGGTGAGGAAGGTAAGAAATATGATTCTGTCATCAACTTGACTCTCAGTCCAGATGGAGAACATTACGCTTATGTAGCCCAATTGGGAGATAAGATGGTGGTTGTTATAGATGGTGAAGAAGGTAAAAGATACGATGACATAACAAAAGGGAGCCTAATTTTCAGCCCTGACAGCAAGCATTATTCCTATATAGCCGGCGCGGAAGGAAAGAGATTTGTTGTCCTGGATGGAAAGGAAGGCAAGCTGTACGATAGTATAAAGAAAGGGAGTCTTTTATTCAGCCCCAATGGCAAGCGCTTTGCCTATATCGCTAAAGCAGACGGCAAATGGAGGTGTGTAATTGACGGAAATGAAGAGGAGGAATTTGATGAAATTTCCGAATTAGCTTTCAGTCCAAATAGTGAGCATATAGCTTATGTTGGTCGGAAAGAAGGGAAAGCCTTCTTGGTATTAGATGGACAGAAGAGCAGGAGTTATGATGCAATTTCAGCCGTAAAGTTTAGTGGCAATGGAAAACACATAGCGTTCTTGGCTAAATACGGGGACAAGCAAATGGTGGTATTGGATGGAAAAGAAGGAAAAGCGTACGACCTAATTTGGAAGGAACACTTCGCATTAAGTCCGGATGGTGAACATCTCGTCTATTCAGCAAAGAGAGGCGATGAGAGGTATATTGTTGTGGATGGGAAGGAGATTGGACCATATGAAGCAGTGGGTTTGCCCCTTTTCAGCCCTGATGGAAGTCGTATTGCTTATCTCATCCAAAAAGGGGATAAGTTCGCTTATGTTGTGGATGGGAAAGAGGAAAAATTGTATGAAGCGGTAGGCAAAAGCTATTTCACGCCGTCTGGCAAACATTTCATCTATAGCGTAAAGCTTGGAAACAAATGCACTTATGTGATTGACGGCAAAGAAGGGAAACAATACGATGGACTCTCCTATCCTGTATTCAGCCCTAAAGGGGAAAGGATAGCCTATATAGGATGGATAGGAGACAAGCTCTTCCTAATCGTGGATGGCAATGAATGGGCTCAATACGATAAGGCCTCCATAAATTCACAACAGCTTACCTTCACGCCAGACGGTAAACACATAATCTATCCCCTTGAGAGCAAATTCTTCTTTTTCAATATCAGCGATTTAATCATCTACGTGGATAAAATAAAGGGGAAGCAATACACTATTTATATGACAAGAGGAAAAGATAAAAACATCGTGAGAACAAGCCAGCTGGTCATAGATTCTCCAAAGGAATTTCACTATTTGGCTTGTTCCCTAAGCAATTCCAAGGCTATGCAAAACATGTATGGGGAATACATATCAGTTGGGCAGCCTACGACTTTTTATCTCGTGACCGAAAGGCTATCTGAATAAAGGCCTCTCTGCTGGATTAACCTACCAACCGCTATATATAGCCCAGCCTATCCAGCCGTGCTCTCCCGGCTTCAATCTATAGTCCCTCACATCATTCCCCCTCTTCTCCCTCACTTTAACTGGATAGGTATTGCCAAACGATATTTCCCTTACACCCATAATACACATCTTCGCGTTATCAATATCAAACATCGGGCGGGTGTCATCCTCTGCTATCCCCGGACCGTAAATATAAACGCCGAAAATCTCGGTTTTTCCTCCGTTTGCCGTCCGCACCCTAATTCCCCTTCCCTCAAATTTCATCCCCAAAACCCAGAGGTTTCCTCCCTCATTCCTCACCAAACCCAAATCGCTATCTCCCTCGGGATTGAGTTGCCTAGCCCAGAGATTTTGCCCCTTGCCTAAAAGCTCTATATGGGAAGGGCAGTTCGTAACGAAGATATCACCCTTGCCATTTCCCACAACCTTCAAATCACAGCTCTCTAAATAGAGGACGCAATTTTTGGAGCGATTCTCAACAATTGGGGGACGCCCACCGAAAGCCTGAATGTTCTCAAATTTCACTATCGGAGCGCTCCCATCATCTATAACGAACTTCCCGCCCTCGCCAGCGACAATCCTCCCAAAGCCCAACCCGATGATATGTCTAACGCTGCCGTGAATTCTCACTTCCCTATTCAAAGTATACCAATTTGGGTCCGGTCCGCCTATCCCGCGGAGGTAGACAACCGTCTTACCTTGAGAGGCGGCGAAATCTATCGCCTTCTGAATCGCCTCCGTATCGTCCTTGTTATCTCCCGGAATGGCGCCGAAATCATTGGCGCAAACCCACTTCCTAAAATCCTTTTCCCAAAGGAATTCAGGCTCTTTCTTAATGGGAAGCCTCATAGTTTTTGCTGGCGCCTCCTCAAAGAGCTTCCTCACTTCGTGGGAAATATATTCGGAGATATTAGGTCCCTCAATATCCCCTCCCGGAGTAGAGCTCTTCAGCGCCATCTTATACCCCTTCGTCTTAATATCCCTTAAATAAAGAACACTACGATTCACAATCGCGGGTCCTTGATGATTATTCGCCTTAAGCTCCCCTCCCACTATCGCCATAACTCCTCCCCACCAATACCAATCATGTGGAATGTCATTTATTACTGCGACCGGCGTGTCCTCCACTCTCAAATCCTCAACCCCAACCGCGCTACATCTCACCTCCAGTCCAACCTCCTTGCACTTCTTAATGCTTATCCTTGAGAGAGTGTTTCCCCATATCGCCGGTCCTTCAATCAAGATTCCCTTATTAAATCCCTCTATCTCCGTATCCTGAACGAGATTGGGACCGTTAAGCTCCATAAAGCCCATATTTATCCCAATCCTCCCATTCCCTTTTATCCTCACATTCTTGATTTCCCCCGAGTTATTGGAGAAGAAACGAATTCCGTCTGTTTCAGGGTTATTTCCTACATCTATGGTTAAATTGCGAATCGTCCTCATAAACCAATCCGCCGAGCCGGGGTCCTTCTTCCGAGGGTGAGTGCGAATAACCGCCTCTATATTCAGCCCATCATCCAATTTTATTATCACTCCATCCCTTGATTCCCCGTAAATCCATGGACCTATTCCTGATTTCACTATGAGGGTTTTTGTAACTCTATAAACCCCCTTGGGAATGTAAAGGATTTTTGTTTTGTTCGTGCCGAGACCACAGCTTATATCAATTCCTTTTTGAAGAGCTTCCGTATCGTCGTGAATTCCGTCGCCCTTTGCCCCCAAATCCCTCTTAACATCAACCACCGTTTCGGGGTCGTTGGGGAATATTATGTTCTCCCCTCTCAAGGGCAATATCGCGATGATAAGGAAGGGCAAAATCACAAAAGTCGCTTTCATAATAACTCTACCTCCTTCTATAAAACCAATTTCATCATTGCGATGTATAAGCGTTTATGTCAATATGGAGGAAGGTATCTCGGTTTTACCTATAAAAACGAGGGAAGGCACCTGACTGCTAAGGCAGTAAGGCTCACAATTACAAGTGTAATTTATAAGTTCGCAATTGGTTGTGAACACTAATTCCCCTCAGTGACCGCACCACCTTCTTCAATCTCCAATTTATCGGGAAGGGTGAAGAAGGCGACAATGGAGTATATCTCGCCGATGAAAATCAAAACGCTTCCCACTAAGATTATTAAGAGAATGGCACCGATTAAGAAAAGCTTTCCCGCCGACGAGAACAAGCTCTCACCGCTGACCTGCGCCAATGCCTCAAAGCTCCTTCTCGCATAGGAGGCTGATATAGTGCCGACAATCCAAGCCAAGAAGAAAATAATGAGAAAGAAGATGGCTATTGCCGGCTGCTCGGGAGGCTGTGTACCAGAGACTGAATGGATTAAAAGAAATAAAAGCCAGAATAGGAACACCGCAAACATATAAGCTAAGGCAATGGCTGTAGCGACAAGGAAATCCCGGAAGATGGTCTCCCTTTTCGTTTCCTCAGTGAATTTCTTGAGCGCTATGAGGATGAGAACCAAACCAACCAAGGGGAAGAACAAGAGGAAAATAGAGCCAATGCCTCCTAAAAGCTTTATATCCCTTAGGTCTATCTCCCTTTTCGCTTTCATTCTAAAACGACCTCCTCTCCTTGTTCTTTTCCATATTCTAATTTATCGGGCAAAAGGAAAAATGCGATAGCTTGATAGATTTGACCGATTGAGTAGATAGGGAAACCCACCAATATGATGCTCAGAAGCGACCCCAAAAACAAAAGCTCTCCCGCCCTGGAAAAGAATTCATCTCCGGTTATCTCCTTCAAGGAAAAGAGGCACCTTCTGAGAAAGTAGGAAGAAGCGATTAGGAGACCACAACCCAGCAAAAAGGAAATAATATAAGGGATTAAAACGAACTTTTCTTCCGGGTAAGAGCGAATGAAACTGATGGGAAATCTCCACCAAACTAATATGAAAACGAATCCGCTTGCTATAGCTAATATCATCGCCTCTCTTATAGCCCGATATATCTCGCTTCTCTCAAATTGGAGGGAAAACCTTTTCAGTGCAAGTAAAAGGAGAACCCAACCAGCTATTGCAACAGGGGAAGGGGTTAGCCAAAAAAGGGAAAATAAAGTCCCCACGCCAGCCATCAGCTTTTCACTTTTTATATCAATCTCCCTCATTTCCAACCCTATGCCACCTTCAGCTCCAACTTATCTGGGAGGGAGAAGAAAGCGACGATGAGATAAATCCAACCGATGAATAAGATGATTAGCCCTACGAAGGCTATCGTGAGAATGGCGCCGATGAATATGAGCAGACCAGCGGTATTAAACATCTTTTCTCCCGTTATCTTTGCCAAAGCTTCAAGACTTCTGCTGGCATAAATTGCGAAGAAAATCCCCCCTATCCAGGCTAAGACCCAGACGAAGAGGAAAGGAAGAGAGAATACTAAATCCTCTAGGAATTTAGGAGGAACGTGTGCGAATGCCAAGAAAAAAGCCATCCATCCGATATATAAGGTGAAAAGAAAGACCAAGGAGATAATAGTTGCAACGAAGAAGTCCCTGAAAATCTTCTCGTTACCAGTGGCATTGGCAAGCTTCTTGAGGGCTACAAGGAGCAAAACCAAACCCACAAAGGGCAGAGCGAGCATGGATACTGAACCAATCCCTCCGAGAAGCTTTATCTCCCTTAAATCTATCTCTTTTTTCTCCAGCATTTTATTCAACCTCCCTCTGATGTTTTTGAAATCGCCAATGAATCGGGGAGGGAGAAGAAGGCAAGCGTCTCATAAATCTGCCCCATGAAGAAGATTATTATGCCCACGAGAAAAATGCTCAAAATCGTCCCCAAAAGGATATAATCGCCCGCTATGCGGAAGTAGTCCTCTCCCGACGCAGAGGACAAAGCATAAAAGCTCCTCTTCAGGAAGTAGGCTGATAGGGATAAACCAATCCAGATTATCAAAAATGGTAAGGCTATTATAAGCCAGTAGGGGAAATTCGTGTCAACGAGGATAGCCATAAGAAAGGGAACGACTAAAGTGGCAAATAGAGCGAGAAGCAAAACGGCGAAAGAGATGACTAGGGCGAGGAGGAAATCATTGGCGATTCTCTTCTCACCAAATGCTTCCGAGAACCTCTTTAGGGCTATGTAAAGGATTATTATGCCCGCTAAGCTTATATATGGATTCGCCAATAGAGAGAGGGCACCGGCAATACCCAAAGCCTTAGCGTTTTTAATATCAACGATTTCCCTCTCTATCATGCATATCCCCCCTACCCTCTGAGGTGAAGTCCATCCGAAAGGGAGAAAAAGGAGATGATAGAAAGGCTAAGAATAAGAAGATACCGGATTCTAAAGTTGATAAGGAAATCATAAAAAGAGCAAGGATAATGGATAGAGAGGAGATGAGGGTGCACATTAGGAAATCCCGGGAGGTGTCCTTTCTTTTTATATCATCGCTTAATTGCTTAACGGGGATGAATACCAATTTTTACCTCCTACATATCCTCTTTCCCTATCTCACATTGAGAGGTAGACACCTCCAATATATCGGGCAAAGAGAAAAAGGCAACAACCCCAATTATTCTTCCAATCAAGAGAACCAACCCCCCTATGAAAAAAAACTATCATCAATATGGCACCGTAGAAGATGAGGGTAGCAGATGTCTCAAACGTACCTACACCTGTCGCCTCTGCAGTTATGTTGAAGCTCATACGCAAGAAATATGCCCCAATCATAATAACTACCCAAGAGAGAAGAAAGGCAAGCAAAGCGGCACCAAGATGAATGGTCTTGAAACCCTTGCTGATAGAGCCGAGAAGCGTAATTCCTCCCAGCAGGAAAAAAAGGACATCCCCTATTGCCATAAAGATAACCGAGACGAGGAAATCCTTGAAAATCCTCGGCTTGCCCGTTTCATCCGATATCCTCTTGAGAGCTAAGAGCACAAGGACAAGCCCAGCAAGGGGCAACAACCAGCCAAGATAAGGTATAAAACCTCCCACTATCTCAGGAATCGCCCCTAATGCCTCCCATCAACTTCGCATCTCTTATATTAACTTCTCTGCTGACCATATCTTATCGCCTCCGCTTCAATTTTAATAATCTATTCAAAAAATGCAACAAGAATTTAAAAAATTGGAGTGATACCGAAGGGGGAAAATATGGATTTTTAGGTTCACGTTCATGAAATGCCCCAACCCATCTCAGCTTCGATCAATAACTATCTTGAAAAGCAGGATATTACACAACCACTCAGAATCATGAAAAAAGATTTTCATGAGAAGAGACCAACCCCTATTTCCTCCTCTATTGTGCTAGGTCTGAAACTATAGCTATTTTCGTTATAAAATAGAGGTCAGCGCTGCAAAAGGGGATGTCTATTCTTGGGATAAGCTCTTGCAAATCTGCTTTTCTGAGCCAGGCAAAAGCCTTAAAGGCATCAAGGGAAAAATCGGGCGGGTCAATATAATTTTCACCATAATGGACCTGCCTTTCCTCCCCTACTAAATGCCAGGTGGGGCAGAGAAGCTCAAATGTCTGCCAAACTTTATCAATAGAATCGGAAGCTTCCTCTTTGACAATAGCTGAAACATCCGGAGTTAGGTTATGGAAAAGGGCTATCTTTGCTTTATGGGGGCGAATGGAAAAAAAGAGCAGGTCGCCCTCTCCGATGAATTTATCCCATTCGGCTATGCCAGAAAATATTGGGAGCTTGATATTTTCCCCGCACCTCCTCCACCAATCTATATATACCTTTTTAATCTCCTCCAATTTCTCTCTTGCCTCCTCCCGGATGGAGACATCCCCTATTTTCTCCGCCATCCTCTCCAAAGCGATTAAGGAGGAGAGATATTTATTAGCGAATAAATCTCCCTTCCCTTCCTCCATCCTCCAACCGCTCTCTTCAAACGCTCTAAAGCATTCCTTTATCTCCTCCCATCCCTCTTTTACTTTTTCCCATTCTCCACAACGCTCGGCATAAAGATAGATTGAATAGATGTTTCCGAAGGGATGAGGAATTTCAACACCATTTTCCCGCAAATGGGGAGGAATAGGATACCATTCTCTTCCCATACCACCTTTTAAATCATATCTACAGGCAGGCGAATAGGGAGGATGTTCCCACCACTCCTTGTTGAGGAATTCCCTCACTTTTCGCTTCAAATTCTCAGAAAGATGGGGGTAGGCAAGGGAAAGAGCTTCAAATACTTCTCCACTATGGCTGAAGAAAAATTCCCTGCCCGCTAATCCCGGTTCAACATACAGGGGCTTCCATCTCTGCGAGAGGAGTTCTTCAACAACACTGTTGAGAAGCTTTTTCAGTTCGCTCACGCTGAAGAAATCCACTTTGGGTGAGCTTGAGGTTATTGGCACGCTCTGCTCTTCTATTCCCAAATCCCTTGCAGGTTCTCTTCCGGCGCCCATTTCTAAGCAGATTATCCTGCTTCCCACTTGCCAATAGATGCGATTCCCCACTACAGCAATGCCACCGCGAGCAGGACCATGCCATTCGTTGCGCGCCCAAGGAAGATTGCGAAATCCTCCCCAACTATCCCTTTCGCCCCAAATGGGAAAGAGGTTTCTTGAATTAAAATCAAAACCACTAATCGTTCCTTGATGGATAATCAAAAGAGTTTCGCCGACAAGGAGAAAATTTTGGCTTTCATCAGCGGTTCCCCAGAAAGTATTCCAGGGCGGCTGAATCCCATTAGTGTGAAACAGGGGAGTGATGCGGTTTTTAAATATATCAAGGATACCCAATGAGACAAGGGGAGCGACGCCAAGGTTCCAGTTTCCATATGCGCTGCGGTAAAGGACTATGAGTCGTCCATCGTTTAGAGCTACAGGCATATTACCGATGCCCTGACAACCACCCGTCCATAGAATGGGCGGAAATGGCATCTGCTTTCCACTTTCAGCGTCAAAGATGAAGAAGCTGCGCGCCTCCGGATGAGAATCAAGATAGCGAACTATCAACTCCTGTTCCTTTTCCCAAAGCTCAGGATTGCCCATCGCTTTTTCGCTTTTAATCCAATCATCCAATTTTCTCCAATCGCTATCGTCTATGCCCGCATTCTCGCATATCAAATGCCTATCCTGCGCTATCAAACGCGCCATATTCAAGACAGGATTTGTGCGAATAATGACAAAGGCACGCCCATTAGCTTCCGCTATTATGGGGAAGTAATCACGAGCTGTCTGACCCGTTAGAGGCTCCGATTCCCAAAGCATTTTCCCTTTTTCTGCCTCAAGGCAACGAACCCTCATATCCTCTGCAACGAAAAAGACCCTCCCATTCCAGAAGGAAGCTGTTTGACGAATGGGGGCAGCGCAGTTAAAAGACCAAAGCAATTTTCCGCTTTGAAGCTCAAGGGCAATGAATTTTCCGTTGCGAGAGCCTATGAAAACCTTGTCCTCTGCAATCAAAGGCGATGAGGAGAAACCTCCTCTCCCGACGAAGAAACTCCACTTCAATTTCCCATTCTTGCAATCAAGGGCGTAGATATATCCGTCTGTTGAGCCAGCAACTGTTAAACCAGAGGAAAAAGCGGGTGAATGTAGGAAAGCGCCATTCGCTTTGAACCGCCAAAGAGGCTCTCCATTTTGCGCATCAAGCGCGTAAAGGTTCCCATTCTGCGTGCCAATGAAAAGCTTTCCCTCACCTATTATGGGTTCAACGCATGAGCTGATTTTCTCGCCTTCAAAGTGCCTGACCCAAAGGAGGTGGAAAGGAGGTCGCAACTCACCTTTGACAAATCCTTTTCTATCAACTGCCCCCCTCAATGTCCCCCAATCAGCGAGAAGGACACCTGTTAGCAGAAGGAAAACCGTCGCTCTCTCTAAACTGCTGAACATCCCTCTAATTTTAATAGCAACCTTTTCCATTCCAAGCCCCAAGAAAAACCGCCAAGCCCTCCGTCCTTCCTTATCACTCTATGGCAGGGGATGATGATGGGGATTGGATTCCTCGCTAATGCTTGTCCAACCGCCCTCGCCTTCCTCCTATCTCCCAACCTCTCCCCTATCTCCTCATAACTTTTCACCTCACCCCATCTAATTCCCCTCACCTCCTCAAGAACCCTTTTCTGGAAAGGGGAAAGCGTTGACAAATCAACTGGGAAATGGGAAAAATCCACTTCATCTCCGGAGAAATATCTTTCCAAAGCTTCCTCCAACTCGGGATATCGTTCGCCCTCTACCCTTTTATTTTCTGGCTTTGCGAGATAAACTAACCCCTTCTCGCTCGCCATCACTTGAATCCAGCCAAACTTCGTTTCTATAGCGAATGTATTAACCTTCCTCTTCCTCCTTTTCTCCTTCTTTATTGAGAACCTCCAAAAGCCTCTCCGCAACCTTCAAGGGAACTCCCGCCAATCTCGCTATCTTATCCGGAGAGGCTTTCCTCAGCTCCTCAAGCGTGCCGAAGACATCCAAAAGCATCTTCCTCCGCTTCTTTCCAATCCCCTCAACTTGCTCCAAGGCAGACATAAAAGCAGCCTTCTCCCTCCTTCCCCTGTGCTGGGTGATAGCGAAGCGATGCGCCTCATTTCTTATCCTTTGAAGGAGATGAAGCGCCTTTGAATCCTCGGGCAATCTCAAGGGCTGAGGTGAATCAGGAAGATAGATTTCCTCCAGCCTTTTCGCCAAGCCTATTGTTGGCGGAAGGATGTTCTCCTCAAAGAGAACCTCCAAGGCGCTTGAGAGATGCCCCTTACCTCCATCTATCACAATCAAATCGGGGAAGGGAAGGAATTTCTCGTCCCCCTTCTTTCCTCGCAGTATCCTTCTTCTTAGAGTTTCCTTCATCATCGCGTAATCATCAGGTATTTTCTCGGTATATTTTATGTTGAATTTCCTGTATTTAGATTTTTGAGGTTCGCCATCCTCAAAAACTACCATTGAACCGACCGCCTGATTTCCTCCCAAATGGGATATATCATATCCCTCAATTCTCCGGGGTATTTTGTCAAGATTGAGAGCCAATCGCAAAGCCTCCAAGCTCTCCATAGCCCTTCTCCGCTTCATCTCCCCTTCCTCCAACTTCGCCCGCAGAGCGATAGTGGCGTTCCTCCTTGCCATCTCCACGAGCTCCTTCTCCTCTTCATTCTCAGCCTTCCTTATCACCACCTCCCTATGCTTCCTCTCACTCAGCCATCGGGATATAAGCAGGGCATCTTCGGGCACATCCTCAACGATGATGAGGGGAGGTGGAAGTTCACCCTGATAGTATTGACGGATGAAGGAAGAGGTGATTTCCTCCCTGCTCTCCCCCTCCGCCCCCTGTAGGATGAAATGCCTTCCCCCAATCAACCTTCCCGCGCGAATCATGAATACCTGCGCCCCTATAACATCCTCCGCTTGAGCAAAGGAGATGACATCCTCATCAACAGGCTCTGTGAAGACGACCTTCTGCTTATCAATGACTCTGTCAAGCGCTCTAATTCTATCCCTCAATTTGGCAGCTTGTTCAAAGTTAAGCTTCTCCGCCTCCTCCATCATCCTATTCCAGAGCTTTTCCCTCAGTTCCTCGCTGTGTCCTTCAAGGAAAGTTATAACCTCGTTCACTGCCTCCATATATCTTTCCCTTGACACAGCACCGGAGCAGGGGGCGAGACATTGTCCAATGTGATAGAAGAGGCAAGGGCGGATGTTTTCCCCTCCTGTAAGGGGGAGATTGCATTGCCTTATCTGAAAATTCTTTCTCAAAAGGCGAAGGACTTCCCTTAAAGATTTGGAATCCGCATAGGGTCCGAAATAGCGGGCACCATCCTGTCTAATCCTCCTGACGATGACAATGCGCGGGAAGGGCTCGTTTAGGGTGATTTTAACGAAGGGATAATGCTTGTCGTCCCTCATCCTTATATTGTAAGGGGGTTTATATTTCTTAATCAGGTTGAGCTCAAGTATGAGGGCTTCCGTTTCGGAATCAGTAACTATCCATTCCAAATCAGCGATGTTCTGGCGGATGAGGGAGACCTTCAATGAGCCATCGTATTGCCCGAAATAGGAGCGAACCCTATCCCTTAGGGAGGCAGCTTTCCCCACATAGAGGACATTGCCTCTCTTCCCTTTAAAAATATAGACCCCGGGCGATGTGGGAACTTGCTTCAACTTCTCCTCAAGCGCCATAGCATATAATATTATACCTAAATGGGAAAATTGTTCAAAAATCTGTATAACTCCATTTCAGTTCGCAGAGTCCTTATAGGGGAATACAAGGCTCCTTATCTTTTAGATAGGCTTCTATTTTCTTCTCTTTGGATTTGGATGAAGGGATGCAGCTTATCTCCCAGCCCTTTGGTTCTTAATTGCTGAAGATGCTTTTGCCTTGTGTTTGGAAGAAGATGGTGGTCACCCGTGTCAATTACGCTTTTCCGTCTGACTACTCTTCTAACCCCCTGGCTTTTCTCTCCCTTCCTTTGGGGCGATGATTAACCTGCGGTTTGGCTCCTCTCCCTCGCTATATGTGTAGACATAGGGGTCGTCCTTGAGGGTGTTGTGAATGATTTTCCTCTCCGCTGATGTAAGGGACTCAAATTTAATCGGCTTTCCTGTAAGCCGGACCTCCCTCGCCGCTCGCAAGGCTAAATCCCTTAATTTCTCCTCCTTCCTTCTTACATAGCCATTTACATCCAATCTAACCAACTTCTTTTTCTCCCTGCCCTTATTTATGATGGTGGAAACAAGCACCTCTATAGCCTTCAGCGTCCTACCTCCCTTGCCGATTAACAAAGCGCCATTTGCTTGCGTAGCTACTTCTACCTCTATGAGCTCCTCCCTCTCCCTAACTGCTATTTCTCCCTTTATGCCAATTGCATCCATTATCGCCCTTATCCAGCCCTTAACTTTATCCCCCAGTCCCTCCTTTAGGGTTACCCTGACCTTTGCCTGCCCTATAAGACCACCCCACCTTGGATGCTGGATTATCTCAACCTCCACATCCTCCCTTTTCGCTCCTAACTCCTCCAATGCCTTCTCAATCGCCTCCTCAATCGTCTTTCCCGTTGCCTCAACAGTCCTCATCTCAACTCACCTTCTCAACCGATGTCCTTGGCTTCCTCATTATTAGCCACTGCTGGACAGTCGTGGCTATATTGAGAAGAAGCCAATAGAAAATGAAAGCCGAGGGTAGAAAGCGGAAGAACATTATGAAGAAAAACAGCATCATAATTGACATCATCAAACTCTGCTGCCTCTGCTGAGGGTCGGAGGGAGATGTCAACCACATTGATAAGAAAAGGCTTATCGTGTAGATTATGAAGAGAGGGAGGTCTGGCTGAGCTAAGCTTTTTATCCAGAGAAAACCAACTTGGTTAAATTGGTAAGCGTAATCCCTAATCATAAAATAGGGAAGGAAAAAGATGGGCCATTGGATTAGAGTAAGCAAACATCCTGAAAAGGGATTTACTTTTTCCTCCCTAAAGAGGCGAGCTGTTTCCTTCTGAAGCTTGCGAGGGTCATTCCTGTATTTTTTCTGTATCTCCACTATACGAGGCTGGATTTCCTGCATCTTCTTCATACTTTTAAACTGAGCATTTGTAATTGGCCAGAGGGGCAATCTCACCAAAATTACGAGCACAACGAGGGCAAGGACATAGCTATAGGAGCGATTTTTCCCCAAAGCTCTCACAAGGAAATCCATCACTTTATAAAGGGTGTCGTTTTTATGCAATTCATCCAACTTGCGGAGAGCGATTTCATTCGCAGGAAGGGTTATCTTCCGCCCATTTTCCTCTATTTCCAATTCCTTATTCCTGAAAGGCTCCTGCTCCAAGCGGGAGTAGAACTGAATAGCCTTTTTCTTGTCCATCAATTTTTTCTCGTAAATCTCTCCTAAGCGGAGGATGGCATAGGGAGTTTTCTCGCTTAATGGGTATTTCTTTATTATCTCTTCGTAGAGCTTAATCGCTTCGTAAATTGTGAGTGAATTCTTCTCTTTCTCCTCTGCCTGCTTAAAAATCTTCGCAACCTTCTCTTCTGGAACTGGAGGTGGTGGCTTTGGACGATAGAAGAGCCAAGGTAGGAGAAAAATACCCATCATAAGTAAGAGGAAAATCAAAGAAGCAAGGACATTTTGGCGTCTCTGCATAGTTTTCTCTCCTCAGGGAACGGGGTCGTAGCCTCCGGGACTAAAGGGATGACACCGAAGAATACGTCTAACGGAAAAATATAACCCTTTCAGAGCACCGTGCTTGACTATGGCATCAATCGCATATTGGGAACAAGAGGGGACAAATCGGCAGGAAGGAGGAAGAGGAGAGGAAAGAATTTGATAGAAGCGTATGATAGCGATTAGGAAGTATCTTGGAAGCTTAGCCATCATAGAATCCCGCTCTTTCTTAGAATCCTCTCCATTTCCTCCTTCACTTCCTGCAATTTCGCTTCCTTTAACCTCTCAATGGCATCGGGGAGGGGCATAATAACCATATGATGACCTTTGCGGAAGTGCGGGAGGAGAAGGCGATAAGCCTCCTTTATCAACCTTCTCATACGATTTCTATCTATAGCCCTCTTCTGTTTTCTGATGATAACAGCCAATCTATATTCACCGTTTTCCAGGGGCAGATAATAAATAGATAACAATGAGCCCCTCCTTTTTCTTCCTTTCGCAAAAACTTCTTTAATATCGTTTGTATGTAGCAGACGGTTTTCACGAGGGAGGGTCAAACGGTTAACCTCCAGCGCCCTTTTTGGCGCCTGCGCTTTAAAACTCTTCTTCCTCCCTTAGTGCTCATTCTTGCGAGGAAGCCATGCGTTCTATATCTCTTCCTTTGTTTTAATTTGATCAGCTTCATACTTTCACCTACCTATAGGACATCATTTCTTATAAAATTTTAATTGGGAATGTTTGAATTGTCAACAAACTGTATAATTCCATAACATTTGGGAATCCTTAGGAGACTTCCCATATTGCTTGAATATAAAATCCTTAGGAGAATCTACCCTGGATTTTTAGGTCTTATAGAAAATAATTTTTTTGAAATGCCAAAAGCTTCCTTTTTCCCTTATACTTTTGGGAATTATTCATTCACTACAAAGGTATTGGCAAAGTAAAATAGAATTGTTATAATTGTGTTTGGGTTGGAGAGGTGGCCGAGCGTCGGTCTAAGGCAGCCGCCTGCTAAGCGGTTGGACGCCCAAAAAGGCGTCCCGTGGGTTCGAATCCCACCCTCTCCGCCAGAAAAATAGAGGGCGCCCGTAGCTCAACCCGGATAGAGCGTTGGCCTGCGGAGCCAAAGGTTACAGGTTCAAATCCTGTCGGGCGCGCCAAAATGCCCCGGTAGCTCAAGAGGATAGAGCGGGACCGTCCTAAGGTCAAGGCTGCAGGTTCGAGTCCTGCCCGGGGCGCCAAAATGGGAGAGGTGGCCGAGTGGACGAAGGCACTCGACTGGAAATCGAGTGAGGGGCTTAAAGGCTCCTCCGTGGGTTCGAATCCCACCCTCTCCGCCAGAAAGGAGTGTTAAAATGAACAAAGAAGTTAAGATAGAAATTCCACCCGACTTGGAGGGCATATTCTCAAATTTGGCGGTGATTACCCATAATGAAAGCGAGTTCATCATTGATTTTATTCAAACCGGTCCCGGTGTCCCGCCAAAAGTGAAGGTAAGAATCTATTTGACACCTCAGCACGCCAAACGCTTCCTTTTCGCCCTACAGGAAAATCTCGGAAAATACGAGGCACAATTCGGAGAGATAAAGCTTCCCCCTAGGATAGGGGGAGATGTAATAAGGGAATAGAGGGCCCCCGTGGCCAAGCGGATTAAGGCACGGGCCTCCGGAGCCCGGATCGTGGGTTCGAATCCCGCCGGGGGCGCCAAAGCGGAGAGGTGGCCGAGTGGACGAAGGCGCTCGACTCGAAATCGAGTGAGGGTCTAAGAAGCCCTCCGTGGGTTCAAATCCCACCCTCTCCGCCATCATTCCTTGATTTCCAAGGCTATGATTACTGCTTCCGCCACTTCTTTCATCGGCTTGCGGTATTCCATACTCCGCCTCTGCAAGTATCTATAAGCATCCTCCTCGCCTATCCCCAAATGCTTCATCAATAAACCCTTAGCTCTCTCCACCAATTTCCTCACCTCCAAAGCCTCCCTCAAGGAGGAAACCTCCTTCCTCAGCTCCTGCAGTTCCCTAAACCTCGCCATAGCCATCTCTATAGCCGCAATTAAACTTTCTTTGGAGAAAGGCTTCACCAAGTAAGCAAGCACTCCTATCTCCTTCGCCCTATCTATGAATTCCCTATCCGCATAAGCTGTTAAAACAAGTGTCGCTATTCCCTTCTCCATCAGTTTCTCCGCCGCCTCAAGACCGTTCATCTTGGGCATTTTTATATCCAATATGGCTAAATCGGGCTTCTTCTCCTCCCCCACCTCCACAGCCCTCTCCCCATCACCCGCCTCCCCCACCACTTCATATCCACTCTCTTCCAACATCTCCCTCAAATCCATCCTTACAACTGCCTCATCATCAGCTATCAATATTCTAAGACCCATATCGCTATCTCCTTCGGGAAAACCACCTTCGCCCTCGTCCCACAATTGGAAGCAATCTCAAATCTACCTCCCAGCTCCTCCGCCAACCCCTTCACAATAGATAAACCCAACCCATAACAGAAATCCTTCGGGAGCCCCCTACCATCATCTATCACCTCCAGCACGAGTTTATCCCCTTCCTCACTTAGCTTTACCCACAAATTGCCACCCTCCTCTCCAAATGCATAGCGAAAGGCGTTTTGCAAGAGCTCGTTCAAAATTATCGCTATGAGTGAAACTACAGGAGGAGAAAATAGGGGGGAAATTCCCTCCAAGTGGACTTCTACTTTCTCCATCCCTAAAGAGCGTTTAGCGGTGCATACAAGCCTTTCTGCAAGCTCCCGAAAATCCACTCCCTCTATCCCACCCTCCGAGAGAAGCTCGTGAACCGTGGCTATGCTTGACAGCCTATCTATCGCCTCGTCTAAAGCAGCTCCCGCTGATTCCTCGTTCACTCTCCTTCTTTGCATCCTCAATATGCTTATCACTGTTTGCAGGATGTTCTTTATTTGATGATGCATCTCCTGAAGAACCTCAGAACGAAGCATCTTCTCCTGAAGACGACGCCGCAATAGAGATATGTCGCAAAGAACAGAGAGGGAATAGGTATCCACAAGCTCTACATCCCTTTTCAGGATTATTGTGGAGCCAAATTGAATCTCCTGTTCGCTATAGAGCTCTTTTCTCCTGCTTATCAGCCTCACCGCACCCTCTAACTCCTGCTCCTCAAATCTCTTATGGAGGGGTGAGCCTATGCCTATCTTCCTATAGATAGCCCTCGCTCGCTCGTCAGCGAATATTATCTCCCCATCCTTCCTTAAGACCTTGCCATCTCCTTGCTTTAGCATCTGAAACAATATCCTCTCATCCATCTTACCCGCAAACAATGAGCGGTTTAAAAGAGAGGCTATGAGGCGTAGATAAGGAGAGTAAGTGCGAGTCATCCTCCTCTGCAAAAGATTTTGGTCTACCTCTATTATCCCCACAAGTTCGCCAGCGATTAGAACCGGCGCCGCCCACCTCCAAACTGGTATCCCCCTCACCATCTCACCCTCAACCCCCTTAATTAGTTTCAATTTCTCAAGAGCAAGAAAAGGAAGAGAATCAGTATGAGGGGAAAGTATCTCTCCTTCCCTGCTTCTCCGATAGATAAAGGGAGCAGTTGAGGGCTTTGCGTGAAAAATGACTTTTAGATTATTCTCTTCCGTTGGACGGAGAAAGAGAAGCTCCGCATGGGCTATGTCGGCGAGGAGAGGAAGGGAAAGGGATATTTCCTCCAGAAAATCTTCTATTCCCTCCATCTTCTTGCGTATTCTTGCCCTTTGTATAGCGCTTTCTCATTTAAGGGGATGGCTTCCCTCCTGCGGGCAGGAATGACCTTCGGCATAACGGAGATAACCGTCTGGAGCGAAATAACCGGAACGAGCTCCAGGTAGGCGCCAAGCATAACGAAGTTAGCAACCCTTGCTGAACCAACTTCCTCCGCAAGCTCGTTTGCAGGAAGAGCGTAGATTTTCCAATCGTCCCTTTGGGGGATTTCCTCGCATAGCGAGGAGTTGAGGAAGAGCCTCCCACCGCTCTTCAACTCCTCGGCTACATCCAAGAAATTTCCGTGCATAATTATCACTGTATCGGGCTCTATCCCAACTGGTGAGCCTATCTCTTCAGTGGAAATAATCGTCCTGCAGTAGGCGAATCCACCTCTCATCTCGGGACCATAGGAGGGATACCAAAGGCAGTTCTTCCCCTCCTCCATAGCCGCATAGGCTAAAACTTGACCCATAAGCATTAGCCCCTGTCCACCCAAACCAGCGATGAATATTTCCTCATAAAAAGAATTTCTACCGCTCATTTTTCAATACCACTACCTTAACGGGAGTAGGAAGCTTTTCTTTCTCTATTTCCAAGTAGGGAAGCCTTTCCACATCCACCTTACCCCTCAGGAACTCCTCAACTCCGCTGATGGGAAAATCAATCTTCTCCGTCTTATAGTGCATAGGTATGACGATGTTGGGCTTCAGAAGGGAGACTATCTCGCTGGCTTCTCTCGCGTCAATTGTATAGAAGCCCCCCACTGGGATGAGCAATATGTTCACTTCGCCTATTTCCCTCAACTGCTCTTGAGATGGGATGTGTCCCAAATCGCCCATATGACAGATTTTCACTCCGTCAACTTCAAAAACGAACACGGTATTGCGTCCTCTCTTGCTTCCCCTTGCCTCATCGTGGAATGTTTCAATCGCTTTGAAATTTATCCCCTTTACTGTCGCAGACCTTTTCACCACCTCAGGATTTCCTTTCACCTCATTAACTGCGTTATGGTCGAAGTGGTCGTGGGAAACAGTGACGATGTCGGCAGACTCGTTTATCGGCGAATATCCTATATTGGGCTCATAAGGGTCGGTGATAATTCGGAGCCCTGAGGACGAGGTTATGAGAAAACAAGCGTGTCCCAGCCAATCTATCCGCATTTTTCTTACCTCCTTTCTATTTTGTTATAGATATTATACCCCAATTTAGGAAGAAAATACAAGCAAGACAAGGGTGTGGAAAGACCATAAGGAGAGGCGAAATTTGAAATTTTATTTTAAAAAATTTTTGAAACTTAACTTGCCAATGGTATTATAAAGTGCTATTATATATAGTGGAATTAAAAAGGAGGTGCATAAAATGGCAAAGGCAGTAGGAATCGATTTAGGCACTACCAACTCCGTGCTCGCCATCCTTGAGGGTGGTGAGCCCGAGGTCATCGTTAATGCGGAGGGAAGCCGTCTCACCCCCTCTGTAGTCGCCTTCACCAAGAGCGGGGAGAGGCTCGTCGGCATCCCCGCTAAAAGACAGGCAGTTATAAATCCTGAAAATACAATCTACTCTATCAAGAGGTTTATGGGAAGGCGCTACGAGGAGGTGGAGACGGAGCGCCAGCGTGTCCCCTATAAGGTTGTGAAGGGACCTAAGGGTGAGGCGAGAGTGTATATACCCGCCGCTGGGCGAGATTTTGCTCCCGAGGAGATTTCGGCGATGATTCTAAGGAAAATGAAGCAGGACGCCGAAGCCTACCTCGGTGAGGAGATAACCGAGGCGGTGATAACCGTTCCCGCCTACTTCAATGATGCCCAGCGCACGGCAACTAAAAATGCGGGTGAAATCGCAGGGCTCAAAGTTCTTCGCATAATAAATGAGCCCACCGCCGCCGCTATGGCATACGGCTATGGTAAGGGCAAGAGCGGTAAGATTCTCGTCTGGGACCTCGGGGGTGGAACATTTGATGTATCCATCCTTGAGGTCGGAGAAGGGGTCTATGAAGTGCTTGCCACCGCTGGTGATACCCACCTCGGTGGAGATGACTTTGACGAGAGAATCGCCAACTACCTCGCAGATGAGTTTATGAAACAGCACGGGATAGACCTCCGCAAAGACCCCCAAGCCCTTCAGCGTCTCATAGAAGCGGCGGAGAAGGCAAAGGTAGAGCTCTCAACCCTCACTCAGACGGTCATCAATCTTCCCTTCATCACCGCTGACGCAAGCGGTCCGAAGCACCTTGACATGGTGCTGACGAGGGCTAAGTTTGAGGAGCTCACCGCTGATTTGGTAGAGCGATGCGTCGGTCCCTTCAATCAAGCGTTGTCCGATGCGGGGCTGAAACCCTCAGACCTTGACGATGTCATCCTGGTTGGCGGAGCCACGAGGATGCCCTGTATCCAGAACCTCGTTAGACGCCTTGTGGGGAAGGAACCCCGCAGGGATATCAACCCCGATGAAGTTGTGGCTATGGGAGCAGCTATCCAAGCCGGTGTCCTCAAGGGTGAACTAAAGGACATCGTCCTCATAGATGTCATCCCCATCACTCTTGGCGTTGAAACCCTCGGCGGCGTCTTCACTCCCATCATTGAACGCAATACCGCCATTCCCGTGAGGAAGAGCGAGATATTCACAACCGCTGCTGATGGGCAAACCACTGTGGAAATCCATGTCCTTCAGGGCGAAAGACCCCTTGCTAAGGACAACCGCTCCCTTGGTCGCTTCCATCTCACGGGAATACCACCCGCTCCTCGTGGGGTTCCTCAAATTGAAGTTACCTTCGATGTAGACGCTAACGGTATCCTTAATGTCACCGCTAAGGACCTCGCAACCGGCAATCAACAGTCCATCACCATCACCGGTTCCACCAACCTCACGAGGGAGGAGATAGACAGGATGATAAAGGAGGCGGAGATGCACGCCGAGGAAGACAGACGCCGCAAGGAGGAGATAGACCTTCGCAACAGCGCCGATAGCCTCCTCTACACTGTTCAGAAGACATTAGACCAGCTCGGCGACAAGGTTCCACCCGCCGAGAAGGCGGAGGTTACGAAGGCGATGGATGAGCTGAAGGAGGCTCTGAAAGGACAGGACTTGAACCTCATAAGGCAGAAGATGGACGCTCTTCAAAGGGCTTCCTTCAGGATATCCCAAATCCTCTACCAGCAGGCATCCTCGCAGGCGGGCGCCCAATCAGCTGGTGGTGGTCCAACACAAACCCCACCTCCACCAGGTGATGAAGGCGTCATAGACGCCGACTACAAGGAAGAATAAAAGCGAGGTGTGAAGGGGATGCCCCGCAAGAGAGAAAATCTAAAAGGAAAGGAGGTGAGAAGTATGGGACTGATGAGATGGAGACCCTTTGAGGAGCTCCTCTCCCTCAGAAGGGAAATGGACCGCCTCTTCGACGAGCTCTTTGAGCGCCGACCTACCCGCCGTGAAGAGTTCCATCCTCTCACCGACATAAAGGAGACGGAGAACGAGTTCATCGTTAAGATGGAGCTTCCCGGCGTTAAGCCGGAGGATGTAGAGATTACGCTGACGGGGGACACCCTGACCATCCGTGGCGAGAAGAAGGAGGAGGAGCGCACGGAGAAGGAGAACTATCTCCGTGTTGAGCGCTGCTACGGCGCCTTCCAACGCTCCTTCACTCTCGGCACCGCCGTCAAGGCTGACGAGGTAAAGGCTACCTACAAGGACGGCGTGCTGGAGGTCAGGGTGCCCAAAGCCGAAGAGGCTAAGCCGAAACCCATTAAAATAAAGGTAGAGAAGTAAAGCCAGTTTGTCAATACCTATGGGGCATCCCCTTCCCCTCCTTAGAGGTGATTGAGTATGGAAAGGAAAGAACACTGGACGAGAAAAGTGAAGCGAGAAATGGAAGAACTGAAACAAGAATTGGAAGAATATAGGCGAGCTCTCCTTCAAGCGCGGGCTGATTTTGAGAATTATAAGCGAAGAACAGCCCGCCATTTCGAGGAGGTAGGGGAGTTCGCTAAGTCCGAGTTGCTTAAGAAAATGCTTCCCATCGTGGACGACTTCGAAAGAGCCCTCTCCTTTGAAAACAATCCCTACGCTGAGGGAATGCAGATGATTTATCGCCAATTGGTTGATTTTTTGAAAAAGGAGGGAGTGGAGAAAATGGAGACGGTGGGGAAGGAGTTCGACCCCAACCTCCATGAAGCAGTCGGCTGGGTGGAAAGCGAGGATAAGGATGGGATAATTGTAGAGGAAGTGCAGGCTGGATATACCTATAAGGGAAAACTACTGCGTCCCGCAAGAGTGAAGGTGGCGAGGAAGGGAGGAAATAATGGCTAAGGATTATTACCAAATCCTGGGAGTTCCTCGCAACGCCTCCGATGAGGAAATAAAGAGGGCTTATAGGCGCCTCGCCCGTCAGTATCATCCCGATGTCAATCCCTCAAAGGAGGCAGAGGAAAAATTCAAGGAGATAAACGAAGCCTACCAAGTCCTCTCCGACCCGGAAAAGAGACGCCTCTACGATACTTATGGCGAGCATTGGCAAGAGTTTCAGAGGGGTGGAGGGACAGCATATACATCAAGAGTGGATTTTGACTTCGACCCCTTCGCTGACCTCGGCATCGGCGACCTATTTGATACTTTCTTCGGACGAACTACAAGTGTCGCCGAGGAAAGAGAGCTTGATATAGAGGCACAGCTGGAGATAACTCTTGAGGAAGCCTATCAGGGGGCGCAGAAAAAAATACAAGTAGAGAGGGAGGAAGTTTGTCCAACTTGCGGTGGAAGCGGTGCACGCCCAAACGGAAGGGTCGGCACCTGTCCTACCTGCGGAGGACGGGGGAGAGTAAGGGTGGGTTTCTCCTTCTTTTCCAGCGAAACCATCTGCCCCGACTGCAAGGGCTCGGGGCGGAGGGTCATTGACCCTTGCAGGGATTGCGCAGGCAAAGGATTAATCAGGACAATCAAAACCATTGAGGTGAAAATTCCCAGAGGTGTGGATACAGGTGCCAGATTGAGATTGAGGGGGGAAGGCAATGCATCTCCAAGCGGGAGGAAGGGAGACCTTTATCTCTATCTCATCGTCCAACCTCATCCTATCTTCAAGAGGAAAGGGGATGACCTTTATATGGAGGTGCCGATTGCCTTCTATGAAGCCGGGCTGGGTGGGGAGATAGAGATACCATCAATAGATGGTAAAACGGTGAAGTTTCGCATCCCTGCTGGAACGCAGACTGGACAGGTCTTCCGCTTGGCGGGGAAGGGCATGCCCCGTCTCCACGGGCACGGCTACGGAGACCTGTATGTGACAACGAAAATCGTCCTGCCCCAGAAAATGGGGATTAGGGATAGAGAGCTATTTGAGGAATTCAAAAACCTCCATCCGGAAAATCCTCGTATGGAACTTTTCAGGCAGGCGATGAGATATGGAAAGGGATAAGAATAAAGAAAAAGAAGAGCCGCTCTTTTTCATCGGGGTGGCAGCGAAGATAACCAAATGCCATCCCCACACCCTCCGCCTTTACGAGCAGATGGGGTTGGTAAAACCCTTGCGTAAAGGCGGGAAAAGGGTATACTCATTACAAGATATAGCGAGGATAAAGGTGATAAGGACCTTGACGCAAGACTTCGGTGTGAACCTTGCCGGAGTGGAGATTATTCTCAACTTGATGAATAAATTGAAAGAATTGGAACAAGAATTGGAGAAATTAACAGAAACAATTGAGGAAGGTGATGAAGAATGATTGATAGATTTACGGAAAGAGCAAAAGAGGCGCTCTATACCGCCCAGCGGATAATGGAGCGCTATAACCATAATCAATTGGATACTGAACATCTTCTTCTCGCCCTTCTGGAGCATCCGGAGGGATTAGCAAGCAGGATAATAAGCAAGGCAGGGCTCAATCCCGAGTACATAAAGAGGGAATTGGAGGAAGCGCTTTACCGCTTTCCCAAGGTATATGGTCCTGCCTCATCCCAGATCTACCTCACTCCCCAAGCAAAGCACGCCCTTGATTTAGCCTGGGAGGAGGCGCAGCGACTAAAAGACGAGTATATAGGGATAGAACACCTGCTCATCGGCATATTGAAGGAATCGGAGGGTGGGGCGGGAAGAATTCTCCGCAAAGCTGGCTTGGATGAAACGAGGCTCTATCAAGCGCTGAGGGAGATAAGGGGAAGTCATAGGGTAACAGATGAACACGCAGAGGCGAGATACGCTTCTCTTGAGCGATTCGGAAGGGATATAACCCAGCTCGCAAGGGAAGGGAAGTTAGACCCCGTAATAGGAAGGGATGAAGAGATAGAGAGGGTGATAGAAATCCTCTGTCGTAGGACTAAAAACAATCCCGTTCTCATCGGAGAGGCGGGAGTTGGTAAGACAGCTATAGTTGAGGGATTGGCGCAGAGGATTGTGAAGGAGGATGTCCCAGAACCTCTCAAAGGTAAAAGAATAATTCAACTTGATATGGGTGCCCTCTTGGCTGGCTCCAAGTTCAGAGGGGAATTTGAGGAGAGGTTGAAGGGGGTTCTTGATGAGGTTAAAGCCTCGCAAGGGGATATAATCCTCTTCATAGATGAGCTTCACACCGTGGTGGGTGCGGGAGCTGCGGAGGGAGCGATAGACGCCAGCAATATGATGAAGCCGGCTTTAGCAAGGGGTGAACTTCGTTGTATAGGGGCAACAACTCTTGATGAATACAGAAAATACATTGAAAAAGACCCCGCATTGGAGAGAAGGTTCCAGCCCGTTTTCGTTTCCGAGCCAAGTGTTGAGGATACGATAGAGATTCTCAAGGGATTGAGAGATAGATATGAGGCTCATCATAATGTGAAGATAAGCGATGAGGCATTGGAAGCAGCAGCGAAGCTTTCCGCGCGCTATATCTCCGATAGATTTCTACCGGACAAGGCAATTGATGTTATGGATGAGGCAGCCTCAAAAGTAAGGATGAAAATTTATTCCATGCCTCCCCATCTCAAAGAGATGAAGGAGAGGCTGGATAAGCTTGCGAGGGATGGTCAGGAGGCGGTAGCGAGCAGGGAATATGAGAGGGCAGCTAAGATAAGGGATGAGCACGATGCTCTGTTCAAGAAGTTCACGGAGGAAAAGGAGAAATGGGAGAAAGAAGCGGGGATTAACAACGAAGTGAAGGCTGAGGATGTAGCGGAGGTCGTCTCTCGCTGGACGGGAATCCCTCTATCGCGCCTTATAGAAGATGAAAGGGATAGATTAGCAAGGCTGGAGGAAATCATTCACCAGCGTCTCATAGACCAGGAAGAAGCAGTTAAGGCTGTTGCTGAAGCGATAAGGCGCTCCCGTGCCGGCTTAAAGGACCCAAACCGCCCGATAGGTTCCTTCCTTTTCCTCGGTCCCACGGGCGTTGGAAAGACAGAGCTCGCGAAGACATTAGCCGAGTTCCTCTTCGGCGATGAGAGCGCGCTACTTCGCATTGATATGAGCGAATACCAGGAAAAGCACACTGTATCCCGCCTCGTTGGCGCACCTCCTGGTTATGTGGGATATGAAGAAGGGGGTCAGCTCACTGAGCCCGTTCGCCGCCGCCCCTACAGGGTGATTCTGTTTGACGAGATAGAGAAGGCTCATCCCGATGTCTTGAATGTTCTCCTTCAGATTCTTGATGATGGACGCCTAACAGATGCCACTGGGCGCACTGTGGATTTCCGCAATACGGTCATTATAATGACCTCCAACATAGGCAGCTCCTATCTCGCCTCAATTCCCCTCGTTGACGACTTCTTCATCAAAGCTAAGGAACGGGTTATGGAAGAGCTTCACAAGACATTGCGTCCCGAGCTCTTGAATCGGATTGACGAGATAATCGTCTTCCGCCCACTCAGCCATCAGCACATTCGCCAAATCGTTGACCTCTTCATCTCGCGTATAAATAAGCAATTGAAAGAGAACAATATCACCCTAATCGTGAGCGATAAAGCCAAGGACTTCCTCGCCGAGAAAGGCTATGACCCCAACTTCGGCGCTCGCCCCTTGAGAAGAGTAATCCAAAGATTGCTGGAGAACCCCTTATCAAACGCTATCCTGCGAGGTGAATTCAAGAGCGGAGACACCGTCTACGCCGATGTTCAGGATGGCAACCTCGTTTTGAGCCTCTATTTGGAGCCCCAATTGGGAGAAGAAGAAGGAGGAGAAGAAGAAAGGAAAGAGTGAATTGATTCCCCTAAGAGATAATATCCCCTCCCGAAGATATCCCTTTGTAACCGTTGCCCTCATTTCCCTCAATGTCGTCGCATTTCTCTACGAAGCAGCCCTAACGCCGGAGCAAAAGCTCCGGCTTTTTTATGCTCTCGGTATGGTTCCCTATCGCCTCTTCCATCCCGATGTCCACCCCGGACTCCCCTTCTTCATAACCCTCTTCACCTCCCTCTTCCTCCACGGTGGATGGCTTCACCTCTTGGGCAATATGCTCTTCCTCTGGATATTCGGTGATAATGTTGAGGACAGATTGGGACATTTCAAGTTCCTTCTCTTCTATCTCGCTGGCGGGGTTATAGCGAATATATGTCAATTCATAATAGGACCATTCTCAAAGGTGCCTGTGATAGGAGCGAGCGGAGCGATTTCCGCCGTTATGGGTGCCTATTTCGTCCTCTTCCCCTTCGCCCGCATATCCTCCATCGTTTTCATCTTCTTCTTTTTCACTATAGCGGAAATCCCCGCCTTCCTCTACCTATTTTTCTGGTTCACTTGGCAGGTATTGGAAGGGCTTTTCGTTCTGCCCTTCGCGGGAGATATCGGAGGAATCGCCTTTTGGGCACATATCGGCGGCTTCGCCTTCGGCTACCTCTACGCCCGCTACTTCCTCCCTTATAGCCGTAGATTTTACTGACCGGGATATCGGTGAAAACTTCTTTTTAGAGATGTTCCCCTTCCGGCACAGCCTTGCGGGTAGAAGCCTTGGGAGGAAGGGGTTTATAAATATCAGTTGATATTAGCTCGCTCCTCTTTTTACTTCCCACATCTATCACCCTATAAGTTTTAGCTATTATCGTCCCATCCCCCTTTCTTACCACATTAGTGTAAACTTTTATATCTTTAAAGTCCCGCCTCCCAAAGATTCTAAATCTAATCCTCCCTCCTTTAATTTCCCCTTGGATGTAAACTGGAGCTTCCTTCTGGTTCTTGAAAACCAAATCAGTATAGCCATAAACCACTGTGGCATCTCTGCCGGGAGAAACATATTTCACTGGTCTTGCGTGATGTTCCCGCCTTATAACCTTTAATCCCGCCAGCAGAACAGCATTGTAAAGAGTGGTTGATACCTGACAAACTCCCCCTCCCACACCAGGCACAAGCTCCCCTCTTACCATAACGGGAGCTATTTTGTATCCTCGCTCGCTTACCCTGGGACCAACTTTCTCATTGAAGCTGAAACTCTCCCCTGGGCTGATAAGGGTTCCGTCTATCGCTGTAACCGCCTTTTTGATGTTCAATCTCCTTCCCACCGATGAACCAGTGAGTGAAGTTGAGAACTCACTTAAAAGCTCCATCCCCTCCAAATCCTCCTCCCTTACTTTTGGCAAAAGCACTTTCATCGGAAGCTCTATAGATTTCTCTCTCCATTCGGCTAACATCTTTAAAAGCTTTTCCTCATCAACCTCATAACCACTCTCAGCGGGCATTATCTCCACGACCCTTCCTCCTTCTACTATAGGGCGAGCGTCCCTTGGCGGTTTATTCACGGATTTTCTTAAAAAGGAAAGAAAATTCTCCCACCTTCTCTTATCCTTCACACTTATTTCAACCTTTATATCAATCCCTTCCCTTAAGCAAATCCAAGCCTCTCTGAAAGCAGATGCCCATCCTTTCCTCCCAATTTCATATGCCCTCCTAAGAACCTCCTCAACATCCATCCCCAACCCAACTTCTTTTATTCGGAATTCCCTCTCCCCATTCAACCACCTCAACTTGAATTTCCTACCCTCTCCCATCTTCTCTAAATAACTCTTAGCTTCCTCCAATGACAGCCCACCGAGATTAACCCCCATAACTCTTACATTTGGGAAAATGAGATTATGGATATAGAAATGGGAAAGAAAACCGAAACTATAAGAGGAAAGGGAAAAACCTATGATAACAAGAGTTAAAACTATTTTCGACCAAATTTCTTTATTCTCCCTCAAACCTCCAAATCGTCCCCTCCGGATGGTCCTCCAAAATCACTCCCAATCTCCCCAGCTCGCTTCTTATCTCGTCAGCCAACTGAAACAATTTCTGCTTCCTCAATTTGTCCCTCACCCGCACGAGCAAATCTATTAGTTCCTCCACATTCCCCCCTTCTCTCTTCGCCTTCTCCTCTATCCCCAACACCTGTTTGAATTCCCTCAAAAGGCTCTTTATCCTCACAAGATTTAAAAGAAGGCATACGGGTGGGTTAGGCAGGAAGGAGTCAACAATCCTCCCCGCCTCCTTAAGGAGGGAGAAGTAGGTCGCGATAGCCTTCGGAGTGTTAAAATCGTCCTCCAGTGCTGAATAGAACTCTCTCCTATAAGCCTCCAAATCTATATCCTCCACCTCAACCTCACGATAATTAGCTTCCCCCTTCAAAGCTATCTCCAGCTTATCCTCCACCTCCCTCGCCCTCTCCAAAGCCCTTTCCGTCTCCTTCACCTTCTCAACATCAAAATCCACTGGAGACCTATAATGAGAGGAAAGAAGATATAATCTCAGCGCTTGAGGGGAGAAAAGCCTCAGTGCCTCCCTAACGATGAAGACATTTCCCGTGGATTTAGCCATCTTCTCCCCTCTCAAATTCACTGGCGCCCAATGAATCCAGTAGCGGGCGAATGGCTGACCAGTGAATGCCTCAGATTGAGCTATCTCGTTTTCGTGATGAGGGAATATCAAATCCTGCCCACCGGCGTGTATATCCAATGGCACTCCCAGATACTTGATTGACATAACGGAACACTCTATATGCCAGCCCGGTCTACCCCTCCCCCAAGGGCTTTCCCAGAAAGGCTCACCTTCCTTCGCCGATTTCCAGAGAGCAAAATCCTGCGGCGCTCTCTTCCTCTCGTCAACCTCTACCCTCGCCCCTGCCAGCATCTCCTCCACCGAACGCTTTGACAATTTGCCATACTCGGGAAACTTCTCAACGGAGAAATAAACATCCCCATCCACGACATAAGCATATCCCTTCCTTATCAAAGCATCAACAACCTCTATTATCTCCTTTATGTGTTCCGTAGCGCGGGGATTGAAATCAGCGGGAGCAATCCCCATTGCTGACTCATCCTCAAGGTAAGCAGTTATGAAGTATTCCGCCAATCTTCGCGGAGACACGCCCTCCTTGTTCGCCCTCGCTATTATTTTGTCATCAATATCGGTGAAATTCTGCACATAAATTACCTCATATCCCTCTTTTCTCAAGAAACGCCTGATCACATCAAAAAGAACTGCTCCCCTTATATGCCCTATATGAGCATAGCTCTGAACGGTTAAGCCACAGGAATAGATGCGCACCTTCCCTTCCTGCTGGGGAACAAATTCCTCTTTCCTATCAGTGAGGGTGTTGTGGATGAAGATAGGCATGCGTGTTATAGAGCTTCTCTTATAATAGCCGTCAGCTTGGTTGCATCGCTTTCCTCAATTGCGGAAAGGAGGGCTTTCTCGTCAATTCTCTCAAGAATCTGCCTCATCTTACGAACGTTTTTCAGCGATTCCTCCGTCGCCTTCCTGGGGTCCTCTCTATACGGGAAGAGGTCAAAGCTATACCATCCGTTGAATCCGAGATAATCCAGCCAGAAAAGCAGTTCCAGCTGTTCTATGAAATGAACCGATCCGAAGATGAGGTCGTCATCAAAGCGCTTCCAAGCATCGTTCAAGTGAAGATGAAAGAGGCGTCCTCGCTTCAGGGCGAGGGAAGCTGAAGCGGCGAGGTTCTCCCCTCCCATCAAAGCGTGTCCAAGGTCTATGTTTATACCCAAATTCTTAGCCCCCACCGCCTCAATTATGCTGAGAGAAGTCCCTATGCTATCAACGAATGATTTGCAGCGAGGCTCGTAGGGCTTGTATTCAAGGCAAAATGTGTGATTTGGCATTGAAGAGGTTATTTCCTTTAAAGAGTCAATCAACCAATCCCATACTTCAGCGTAATTCGTTTGGAAAGGATAGTCAAATCCATCGGGACCAAGCCACATAATCGTCATATTACATCCCGCTTTCTCCGCCATCTCCGCCGCCCCCTTCACCAAATCAATCGCCTTTCTGCGGATTTCAGGGTTAGGATTGGTTAGGGAACCGAAGCGAAATTCGATGTATCCGTGAAGATGGGGACCGACATTGGCGACCTTGAGATTCAAATCTTTCATTATCGCCAAAATTCTTTCAAGGTTCCCTTCGTTTAATTCGCTTGGGTAGTGGAACTCAACTCCCTCCAAGCCGTCAACGCTGGCGATGAGCTCCAGCCTCTTCTCCAAAGGGATATCCTCTCTATAGCCATCCTTCTTGAATCTATCTCCGCAGGCGCCGAAATACCAGATTCCACAAGCAAAACGGGGATTGGTTTTAAGTTTCATCCTGTCCTCCTATTTTCTCATATAAATAGTGGCGACGACGATGGAAATGGCGAAGAAGATTATAGCCGCCCACATAGTGAGCTTATCAAGCCATTCCTCATAGCCCGGCTTGAGCTTAAAGGGAGTGGTCACCTTCCCTCCTATAGTTCCAGAGATTCCCGCCTCCCTCTTCGTAGTTTGAATGGCAACCAAGAAGATGAGCACGATAGCAGATAATATCTGGAGGATATTCACCAATGTAACCATATAAGTTCACCTCATTAGTATTTTGTCTTACTTTTCCACAAATGTCAAATAAAAACTCGTTATTAATGGTTTATACCCATGTTGATGCTAATTATAAGGGATTGCTTCGTCGCCTCGCTCCTCGCAACCTCAATCGTGTATATCCACCATATCATCATTGCAGAATCTCGCCACCCATAACAGAAACACCCTTTTCTCCTCTTTTTATGTTTTTTTAATTTGACCTCCAAATAGGAATATGGTAATATTTGACAAATTATGAATTGGAGGCTTCTCTGTCTGCTCTTCTTCCTTTCCTTCCTTTTAACAGGGCAAGATACCCCTTCTTCTGTCTCCATTATCCTTGGGGAAACAAATCGTTCCTTCGGCATATCCTGTCCTTCGGGTGGGGACGGCGTGAATTATCCTGCAACTCTAAGAGGGAAAACCGCCCGCTACAATGACCAAGAAAACCGCTCATTCTACATCTACTTCCAAGTTGACGATTCCTTCATCTTCGGTGGCAAAAACGAGGTTTACATCACGATAGAATATTTTGACGATTTCGGACCCTTCACCCTCCAATATGATTCCATAGATACCCCCTATAAAGACTTGCCTATGGAGACGAGACTTGGCAGCTACAAGTGGCAGAAAATCACATTCCATATAACAGACGCCCAATTCTCAAATAGACAAAACTGGCAGGCTGATTTCCGCATCTTTTCTCCCTCAAATAAAATCTATATCCATTCGGTAGAGGTCTCAAAGGAAAGACCAAAAGACTATGACCCTGAAAGGAGGATTTTGAAGATAATGCAGGAAAGCAAGCTCAAACCCGCGAAGAGCATTCAGGGAAGAGAGGTAACCTTCGGCAACGACGCGACGGAAAGCCAAGCTGCCCTCTTCAAGAGTTTGGGAGTTACAAGCATTGAATCATATGTCACCTGGGAAACAGTGGAGCCGGAGAAAGACAAGTGGAATTGGGAGAGATGGGATAAACAAGTTGAGATTTTGAAGAAATATGGCTTGAAATGGGTTCCTTTCCTCATCGTGGGACCAGCTTATTCAACTCCGAGATGGTTCAGGGAATCAGATGAGCATCTCGGAGCGGTCTGCCTGGAGCATAATATATCAAGCAAGATAGAATCAATCTGGAATCCCAATCTCCCGAAATGGATTGAAAGATTTCTCTCCGCCTTTGCTCAACGGTATGGGAAAACGGGCGTTATTGAATCTGTCCTCATAGGCATAACGGGAGATTACGGAGAGGCGATATTTCCCGTTTGGGGTGGAGGCTGGACATTCCAAATCCCGGGCATCTACCACACCCATCCCGGTTATTGGTGTGGAGACGAGTTCGCGAGGAAATCCTTTAAAGAAGAAATGAAGAAAAAATATGGGAGCATAGAGAAGCTCAACGAGGCTTGGGGAACCTCCTTCCCCTCTTTTGAGGATGTTGAATTCCCTCCTCTTAAGGTCTCTCCCGAGATAAGGGAAGATGCCCCAACTCCTCCCGGCGTATTTGAGGCTAAGACAGCACAGGATAGAAGGAGATGGCTGGATTTCATCAACTGGTATAGGGGGGAAATGACGAAATGGGCTGATTGGTGGCTAGCGACAACCAAGAAATATTTCCCCGATACGGAGGTCTATCTCTGCACCGGTGGAGATGCCGTCCCGCCCCACGGTAGCGATTTCGCCGAGCAATGCAAGGTCGCTGCTAAAAACAAAGCAGGAGTTAGGATAACAAACGAAGGCTCCGATTACGCTACGAACTTCTATCTCACCCATTGGGTTGCATCCGCTGGCAAATTCTATGGCGCATTTTACGGCTTTGAGCCAGCATCAGGCGTGAATGAGAAGGGTATAGTGGCAAGGATTTATAATGTGGTCGCCGCCGGTGCTAGGCAACTGCACGAATACAATACCAACATAATAAGCTCGGAAGAGAGGATGAGGATATTTAGGGAGAATTATCCTTTCCTTGATAAGATGCCTGAACCGAAGGTGGATGTAGCGGTCCTCTATCCCAAAACCTCACTTGCCCTCCGTTGGGCGGATTTCCCACCAAGAGCCCCCCTTCTCAGGGATATTATAGATTACGATTTCATTGACGAGACAATGCTGAGGGACGGTGCATTGAAGAAATACAAGTTCTTCCTCATTATAGCAGGCGATTTCATTGAGAAAGATGATTTAGCAATTATCAAAAAATGGGTGGAGGATGGTGGAATCCTCTTCTCCTGCGGGGTCGCTAAAATGGCAACCGTTGAGGGAGATTATTCTCTCTTTGAGCAGCTCTTCAATGGGGAAGGGGGAATCAAGAGATTGGGGAAAGGAAAGACGCATTACATTCCAATTGGCTGGAATGAGAGCGAGAAGCTCTTCTCTCTGTTAGTTGAGAAATTGAGGGAAGAAGGATGTCCCGTGCCAGATGGAGTAAAGGACGGCGTCTACGCAACCCTCTTTCCCAATCACCTTCTCGTTCTCAACACCAACGACAAGGAAGTGGAGAAAACTTTTATTCTTCCCCAAAAGAGCTTGAGCGTTAAGCTTCCTCCTAATTCAATAAGGAAAATCAAAATAGATTAAGATAATCTCCTTTGAGGGAGAAAAACCCGTCATCGCGAGACTTTCCGAAGGAAAGCCGCGGCAATCTCAAAGAGATTGCTTCGCTATCGCTCGCATCTATGGGTATAGGTTTTAGCGACAATTCCTTCCGTAGCGGGATAAGAGCCCCATTGTCATTGCGAGCCTTCTGCTTCGCAGAAGGCGTGGCAATCTCGTATTTAATCATAGAGAATGAATGCAATTGCCAGGTCCTCCTTTTTCAATCTGTTTCTTCATCTTTTATTTATTTTTCAAAAACCTTTACCCATGCCAGCAATGACAGAAAAGTCGCTTCGCCCCTCGCAATGAGAGGAAAGTGCTCCACCACTTATAATGAAAGGGAATTAGGGCTTTCCCCTTGCAATCGCCCACTTATTCCATAAAATTTAAAAAGAGGTGTTGAAAATGAATACCTTGAGAGTAGAGGAAAAGAAGGAGCTATTGAATATAGCGAGAACCTCCATTGAGGAGTATCTCAAAAATAGGAGAATCCCTACTTTCTCTCCCTCCTCCACCACCCTTCTGGAGAGAAAAGGCGCCTTCGTTACCCTCAAGAAAGCGGGATTCCTCCGGGGATGTATCGGCATGATAGAAGCCCTAAAACCACTATATCAAACAGTAGCCGAAATGGCTGTGGCAGCCGCTATTGAAGACCCTCGCTTTCCGCCCTTGACCTTGGACGAGCTCCCCCTTATAACAATAGAGATTTCCGTCCTCTCCCCACTTGAAGAAGTGAAAGATATTGAGGAAATAGAGGTCGGAAAGCACGGGCTGTATATTATCAGGGGCTTTTATAGAGGATTGCTTCTTCCTCAAGTGGCAACGGAAAACAATTGGGATAGGGAAACCTTCCTTCAACACACCTGCCTAAAAGCAGGTCTCCCCATAGATTGCTGGCAGGACCCGGAGACGAAAATCTATAAATTCTCCGCAGAGGTGTTCAGTGAAGAGGAATTAGATTGATGAAAAAAGTCCTTTTCATCTGTATTCATAATTCCGCCCGCTCCCAAATGGCTGAAGCTCTCTTGAATAATCTCTATCCAGAGAATTACATAGCCTATAGCGCGGGAATTGAGCCCGCCGAAAGGGTCAATCCCTTTGTGGTTAAAGCTTTGGCGGAAATAGGAATAGATATATCCAAGAATCGCCCCAAAAGCTTGGGGGAATTCAACGGCTGGGAATTTGATTATGTGGTAACTGTCTGCGAAGAGGGAAAGGAGAATTGCCCCTTCTTCCCTGGTGGGAGGATATACCTCCACAAGAGCTTCCCCGACCCCGCCTCTTTACAGGGCTCAGATGAGGAGATTATGGAAAAGGTCAGGGAAATCAGAGAGGGAATCAAGGAATGGCTCATTGAGACCTTCTCTCAAGAGAAAGGAGGAGGGATAGAGCTTCGCTTATGAAGATTAACTCCCCCTTTCCGCAAGAGGGTTGGGTTGCGGTAATCCTCGCCGGCGGTAAAGGAACGAGGATGAGTTCTGAAAGAAACAAGGTCTGCCATTCGGTTGGTGGAATACCAGTTATAAATAGGACGATAGCCACCCTTAAGAACTGCGGTTTCCCCAACATTTTGGTCGTCGTGGGTCATAAATACAAGGAGGTAATCACCACCGTTGAGAAGGAATTCAAGGATGTCAACTTCGTTCTCCAAGAAGAACCAAAGGGAACGGGACATGCGGTGAAATGCGCCTGTTCTTATCTCCAAACGATAAATTTCCAGGGAAATCTCCTCATTATCGCCGGGGACAAGATAGTTGAGGGCGAATCGCTAATGGCTATGAGGGAAGAGTTTGAAAAAGGAGGCTACGACCTTCTCCTCGCAACCTGCCTTTCGGAGGGGAAGAGCTTTGGGCGGATAATACGGGATGAGGCAGGAAAGGTCATGGCAATTCTGGAGAGCAAGGGAAGGGAAAAGGACTTCCCCCCAACCGGCGAAACGAATCAATCCATTTACATGTTCAAAGCTTCTCCACTCTACGAAGCACTTCCACTGATTAAACAAGACCCCCATAGCGGAGAGGAACAGGTAACGGATGTAGTTTCCCTCTTCTATGAGAAAGGTCTGTCAATAGGGACTTTCATAGTTGATAAGGAGAAAATCCTCACCTTCAATACTCCCGAGGAGCTAAGTGAAATAGAGGGGAAAGTTGGGAAGGTGCAATTCATAGAGAAAAAAGAGAACCTATTGAATGAGAGAAGCCTCAAGCCCGCGAGAGAATGGCTCTCCATCTTTTATGGAGATGAGATAAAAAGCGTTTTGAAAGGGATATACGGGAATGAAGCCTGGCTTTGGGAAAGAAGACGCAGGGATTTTCAGAGACTGCTTGAAGAATTTATTAAGGCTATGGGAGAAGACGCTCTCGTCTTTCTCGTTCGCTCTCCCGCCAAGCTCAACATCCTTGGGCGTCACATAGACCATAGGGGCGGGATGATTAACAGCATATCAATAGATAGGGAAATCCTTATGGTGGTCCATCCACGAGAGGACGATATTGTTCATCTCGTCAATTCAGATGAATCGTATCCACCTCGCTCCTTCAGCATAAGCGAGGAGTTCGCCAAATATCGCTGGCTTGATTGGGCTGAGCTGATAAATTTACCCGATTTGAAAAACGAAATCGCCCAAAGCAAAGGCGATTGGGTGAATTATGCTAAGGCATCTGTCCTAATGCTTCAGGAGAGGTTTAGGGATAGGCTTTTCAAGGGCTTTGATGCCCTCGTTTTTGGGGATATACCGGTTGGCTCGGGCTTGAGCTCCTCCTCCGCACTGGTAGTCGCCTTCGCTGAGGCTTCCTGCCTAATAAATGGGCTCAAAATCCCCGAGGAGAGATTCGTCCATCTCTGCGGTGAAGGGGAATGGTTCGTTCAGACAAGGGGAGGTATGGGAGACCACGCCGGGATTAAATTCGGCAGCCCCTTCTGCGTTAATCAGTTCTCCTTCCATCCCTTCTCCTATGTCCAAAGCGTTCCCTTGCCAAAAGGCTACGCCATACTCTATGCTTACTCGCATCAAAAAGCTCAAAAAGCGGGATGGGCAAGGGATACTTTCAACCAAAGGATTGCCGCCTACGAAATCGGGACTCGTCTCCTCAAAAGAGAGATTGAGATAGAGCATCTAAGGGACCTCCACCCTGAGGAGAAGGGATTGAGCGATGAGGAGATATTCCGTCTCTTGAAAGCCCTTCCTATATCTATGAGAAAGGAGGATGTGTTGAGGGAGCTGGGAGAGGAGGGAGAGGAGGTTTTGGAGCGCTGTAACGCTGACCATTTGGATGTATTTCCCGTGCGAGGGGTTTGTCTATTCGGCATCGCCGAATGTGCAAGAAGCAGGATTTGTCCCGAGCTACTAAAAAATGGCGATATCCATTCCCTCGCCGAGCTCATAAACATCTCTCACGACGGAGATAGGGTGAAGAGACTTAACGAAAAGGGAGAGATGGTTCCCCATAAGAACGATGTATCGGATGAATATCTTGATAAATTGATAAAAATGAGGGGTGAATATCCGGAAAGGAAAGAATTCACTCTCGCCTATCAGCCCGGCGATTACGCCTGTAGCACCCCTGAGATAGACTATATGGTGGACCTCGCGAGGAGAGTTAAGGGAGTTTTGGGGGCGCAGATTTTGGGGGCGGGGTTGGGAGGCTCAATAATGATTTTGGCTGAGGAAGAAGCGGTTGCGGATGTGGAGAGGGCGTTGATAGAGGGATATTATGAACCGAGAGGGCTGGAGCCGAGGATGGGACGATGCGTTCCCATAAAGGGGGCAGGTATCATCAATATTTAAAAAAACCTTGCCCTCCCCCAAAGGGGGAGGGCAAGGTGGATTTCAAACATCCTCCTCCAAAACCTTCAAATTCTTCAATTTGGCGAAATTCTTCACATCCTCCCGCCAATCTCCATAGAAGGTAACCCGATGCCAGGTGTGGGTCCAGTTCTTAAGGATTTTCCTCGCATCTACTTCCGCCGCCAGCTTCGTTCTGCATCCTTTCGGCTCATCAATGTTGGCAACAGTCTTCCCCGTGTGAAGGACGACTGTGCTATCCCAGATGGAAATCCTGAGCGTCGTTACCTTTTCTCCCAAGGGCATAAGAGACTGGACAGATGCACCCATTCCATCCTCCGCGTGGGAGCGAATTATGTAGGGATTGGCGGGACCATTTGGTCCGAAGACCCTATTCGTCGCAACGCAATGGGCATATATTATCCTGTTAGTTGCGGTATCCAATACGGGGTCGGAGATGTAGCCGGGTCGCCCCGTCATATAGCGCATCATCAATTGAGTTATCGTGGAATCAACATCAGCCTCACAGCATCCAGTTGAGCCATCGTTATTCAGCTGGAAGAATGCAAGGCAGGGATAGGCTTCAAGCCGACGACCGTAGACAAGCCCGAGACAATTCACGGTTACCGCATCGGCTCTCCTTCTATGCATCAAGGATTTGAGCGCGAGATACATTTTCGCCGCTTTAAGAATATCCTCCTCCGTGGGCTCAACGACCTTCTTCGCCTCCTTAATCCACTTATTAGCCCATTCCTGAGCCGAGCTCAATCTAACCCTGCGATAAATCGCATTCACATCATCGGAAGTAGCGCCCTCAACGATTGTCCCGAAAAGCTCCTTCACCTTCTTGGCAACGGGCGATATATCACCATCCGTTACGACCAATATTTTTGATTGCTCAAGCTTCTTGATGACATCAAAGAGGCGAACCGCCCTCACGACATCATCAAAGTTGGAGGAGGCAACGCCGACGACGGGAAATGTCTCGTTTCTTATACCTTCCATAACCGCAAGATATTCGCCCGAGCCGGCATAGAGGTCATCAACGATTATGGTAGGGCGTCCGCTTCTCGCGAAGACGGCGGGCGCTCCCGTCCATATTCCCAAGATATATACAACATATCCATCCACATCCTTGGTCTCCTGTAGGAGGCGATTAGCTTCATCGGGATTTTGGACATGGTAGGGAGTGAAATTGATATCGGGAATAGCTTTTCTCAGCTTCTCCGTGAGCTCATCCGCTCTCTTGTTGTAATCGTAGCCCTTATAGGGCCAAGTGGGGACCTCGGAGGGAGTGTGGGTGAAGATGAGGGGGATATTAGCCTTATCCCCCTTCTTGATGGGCTCCTGAGGCTGGGCGAACCCCTTCCCCTCGTTCAACAAGAACAGCCCGCCGAGGAAAAGGGATGCGCAATAGCCGAGGAACTCCCTCCGGCTAATCCTCATACCTTCTCTCTCACTCTCGCTCATAAAATTCACCTCCTGGTTTCATTATAACTCGTCAAAAATTGCTGTCATCAAATTTCAGAATCGCTCCGGGTTATGACTAGAAAGAGCATTAAGGATACATTCTTTCCACGATTTCTATCATCATCCCTCCTTCTTTTTCAGGAGTTCAAGGATTGCCTGAGGAAGCGCCTTGCAGAGAAGTAGTTTGAAATTCTCGGAGTTTTCCTTAAGTGCAAAAATGATATCCTCCATTTTATCTTTTTTAATTTTAATTTTCGCGAAGATTAATGCAATAAGCCAACTGTTATAATGGGGTTAAGTCGCTTTTAGGGATGGGAGTAAGCAGACGAGCTTTTATGTTATTGCGGTGGAAAGCCTCGCGATGAGAGGTTTTTTCCCTAAAAATTGATATTGCCACGCCCGCCTCCGGCGGGCTCGCATCTATGGGTATAGGTTTTAGCGACAATTCCTTCCGTAGCAGGATAAGAGCCCCATTGTCATTGCGCGCCTTCTGCTCCGCAGAAGGCGTGGCAATCTCGTATTTAATCATAGAGAATGAATGCAATTGCCAGGTTCTCCTTTGTCGGACTTGCGTCTGAAGCAATCCCTTTGAGATTGAGAGACTTTCCTAGGGCAATAGGGGGCGGTGGCTCTCCTTCGGAGAG
>JACIXR010000012.1 GCA_014360495.1 bacterium | reverse complement strand
TACAAGCCCCAGTTTTACTTCAGGACGACAGATGTTACGGGGACGATAACCCTCCCTGAGGGGGTGGAGATGGTGATGCCTGGTGACAATGTGAATATGAGGGTAGTGTTGCAGAAGCCGGTGGCATTGGAGCCTGGGCTGCGTTTCGCTATAAGGGAGGGTGGAAAGACGATAGGCGCTGGCGTTGTGACGCAGGTGTTTGACTAATATGCCAGGGGATAGGATTAGGATAAAACTTAAAGGTTATGACCATCGCTTAGTGGATGAGTCCTCTAAGAGGATAGTGGAGACGGCAAGGGATACCGGCGCCAAGGTAGCTGGTCCCATTCCCTTGCCAACGAAGATAAAGCGATGGTGTGTTATCCGCTCCCCCTTTATAGATAAGACCTCAATGGAGCATTTTGAGATGAGGATACACAAAAGGCTCATTGATATAATAGAGCCTTCACCGAAGATTGTTGACGCTTTGATGCAGTTGGAGTTGCCAAGTGGCGTTGATATAGAGATTACCCTTTAGGTGAGTGAGATGAAGGCGATATTAGGAAAGAAAATAGGAATGATTTCGTATTTCACGAAGGATGGCGAAATGGTGCCTGTAACGGTTGTGCAGGCAGGTCCCTGTGTCGTTGTTCAGAAGAAGACCGTTGAAAGAGACGGCTACGAAGCTATACAGATAGGATTTGAGGAGGTTAAAAAGGAAAAATTAAACAAACCGTTGCTGGGTCATTTTGAGAAGGCTAAAGTCCCTCCCATGAGGTTCCTGCGAGAGATCAGAGGGAGATTTGATGACCTTGATGTGGGTAGCGAGATAAAAGTAGATATCTTTAGCCCTGGGGAGAAAGTGGATGTTGTGGGCATTTCCAAGGGAAAGGGGTTCGCAGGTGTTATGAAGAGGTGGGGCTTTAGCGGAGGTCCAGCTACGCACGGCTCAATGTCTCACAGGAGACCTGCTTCCGCGGGACCTCAGCAACCGCAAAGGATTATAAAGGGGAAGAGGATGCCCGGACATATGGGAGCGGAAAGGGTAACCGTGCAAAATTTGGAGGTCGTTGATGTCGACCCTGAAAAGAATCTCCTCCTCATAAAGGGAGGGGTGCCAGGGCGCAGAGGAAGCTTGCTATTGATTCGTCAGGCGATAAAATCTCAGAAACTCGTGCCAGCAGGGAAAGGTGATTAAACGATGCCTACGGTGGAACTTCTAAATCAAAAAGGAGAAGTTGTAGGTGAGCTCCAACTGAGAGAGGAAGTATTTGGTGTGGAGCCTAACCATACCCTCATGCATCAGGCTGTCTTGTCCTATCTTGCAAATCAAAGACAAGGCACCCACTCCACAAAGACGAGAGGAGAGGTAAGAGGTGGAGGTAGGAAACCTTGGAGGCAGAAGGGAACGGGAAGAGCGAGACAGGGATCAATCAGGGCTCCCCAGTGGGTAGGTGGCGGTGTTGTTTTCGGACCTCACCCAAGAGATTATTCATTCTATCTTTCTAAGGAGGAAAGACGAAATGCTCTTCGCTCTGCTTTGTCGGCGAAGTTAGCCGATGGGGAGATAAAGGTTGTGGAAGAGCTGAAAATTGAAGAACCAAAGACGAAGAGGATGGAGGAGATTCTCCGTACGTTGGGAATTGAAGGGGAAAACACACTGATTGTTACGGAGGAAAGAAATCCTATCGTCATACTATCTGCCCGGAACTTGCCCTATGTTGTAGGCGTGGTTGAAGCCAAGGACTTAAACACATACGATGTCCTTTCCGCTAAATATGTAGTGATGACCAAGAAGGCAGTGGAAAAAGTTGAAGAGAGATTGAAGGAGGAAGAGGAAGAATGAGGGATCCAAGGGATGTAATCATAAGACCGCTTATAACGGAGAAATCCCTTCGCCTGGCGAAGATGGGCAAATACTGTTTTGAAGTGGCGAAGGACGCCAATAAGCCCGAGATAAAGAGCGCGGTGGAGAGGCTCTTTAGGGTAAAGGTGGAAAAGGTACACACGATAAATATGAAGGGTAAGCCCAGGACAATGTTTTGGGGGAAGAGGACTACTGGGAGAACTAAGGATTGGAAGAAGGCAATAGTCACCCTCAAAGAAGGAAAGATAGATATCTTTGAGGGATTATGATAAGGAGAGTGTTGTAGGATGCCCATAAAGGAAGTCAAGCCAACATCTCCAGGAAGAAGGAACGCCAGCTTCCCAACATTTGAGGAGATAACGAAGAAGGAGCCCGAGAAATCTCTCGTCGTTCCTCTGAAGAAGACGGGAGGAAGAAATAATCAGGGAGTAATAACCGTCCGATTCAGAGGAGGAGGTAGCAAGCGCCTATATAGGATAATTGATTTTAAGCGGGACAAGGATGGAATTCCCGCTAAGGTAATAGCGATTGAGTATGACCCTAATCGCACCGCTTATATAGCGCTCCTCCAATATGCGGATGGTGAGAAAAGGTATATATTGGCTCCTCATGGATTGAAGGTAGGGGATACTGTGATGTCTGGACCCGATGCTCCTCAGAAGGTAGGGAATGCGCTTCCCCTCCGGAATATCGCTTTGGGAACTTTCATTCACGCGATTGAACTGGTTCCCGGTGGGGGGGCAAAGCTTGTAAGGGCAGCTGGGACAAGTGCCCAGTTGATGGCAAAGGAAGGGGATTATGCGCAGGTCAAGTTGCCTTCTGGAGAGATAAGATTAATACATCTTGATTGTAAGGCAACGATAGGGATAGTGGGGAACATAGACCACGAGAACATCAGGTTGGGCAAGGCTGGGAGGAGTAGGTACCTTGGGAGGCGTCCCCATGTCAGGGGTTCAGCTATGACTCCCAGGGACCATCCCCACGGTGGAGGAGAGGGTAAAGCTCCTATCGGAATGCCTCATCCCAAGACACCTTGGGGTAAGCCTGCGAGAGGGGTCAAGACGAGGCGCAGAAAGGTTACGGACAAATTCATCTTGCAGAGGAGGAAGTAAGATATGGGACGAAGCAAGAAGAAAGGTTACTTTGTTGATGCTCATCTTCTTGAGAAGCTACAAAAATACGATAAGGAGACGATAATAAAGACCTGGTCTCGCCGCTCCCATATCATTCCCGCAATGGTTGGGAGGACGATAGCTGTTTACAACGGGAAACGGCATATCCCAATTTATATAACTGAGAAGATGGTAGGGCATAAGTTGGGTGAATTCGTCCCTACCCGCACATTTAGAGGACATGGCGAGAGGAAGGAAGAAGAGGAAGGAAGGAGAGGTAGAGAATGAGAGAGTTAGGAATTGAAGCAAGGGCTATTGCAAGGTATGTGAGGATTTCTCCCCTGAAGGCAAGAAGGGTGGCTTCTTTACTGAAGGGGAAGAGCGTGCAGGAAGCCGAGGCTCTACTCGGGCTCCTTTCCACCAAGGCGGCGGCGATAATCAAGAATGTTCTCAAATCTGCCGTTGCTAATGCTACAAACAACCATAATATGAACCCGGATAGGCTGGTTGTTAAGAATGTGATTGTAGATATGGGTCCTTCTCTTAAACGGTTTAGACCTCGTGCTATGGGGAGGGCATATAGGATAAGGAAGCCCACGAGCCATATAACGGTTATAGTGGAGGAGGTGTAGATATGGGGCAAAAGGTAAGCCCGATAGCTCTAAGGTTAGGAATAAATAGGCAGCCTGATTCCCGCTGGTTCGCTACCGGTAAAAGGTATACGGAGTTATTGCGGGAAGATTTGATGATAAGGGATTTTTTGAAGAAGAACCTGCGGAATGCTGGAGTAAGTAGGATAATCATAGAAAGGACAAGCGATACTATAAATATAACAATCCACACCGCTCGTCCGGGAATAGTCATAGGAAGGGGTGGAAAGACGATAGAGGAGTTGGTTCGTGCTGTTTCGGATATGACGGGGAAAGAAGTGAAGATAAATGTGGAGGAGATAAGATTTCCCGAACTTGATGCCCAGATAGTAGCGGAGAATGTCGCTTCTCAGATTGAGAAGCGTGTGGCTTACAAAAGGGCTATGCGTCAAGCAGCTTTAAGGGCGATGAGGGCGGGAGCGGGTGGCATAAAGATAGAATGTTCAGGGAGGTTGGCAGGTGCGGAATTGGCTAGGGACGAAGCTGTTATGGAGGGAAATTTACCCCTCTCAACATTGGATGCGGATATAGATTATGGCTATGCTGTTGCCTTAACAAAGTATGGAACAATTGGTGTTCAAGTTTGGATTTATAGAAAGGGACAACCTGAGGAAAGGGAGGAGATAGAGTATGCCCCTGCAGCCGAAGCGGACGAAATATAGAAAACCACATCTTGGCTGGCTCAAAGGCAAGGCAACCAAAGGCACTACTCTTGCTTTTGGAGAGTATGGCTTGCGTTCACTTGAAACGGGATGGCTTTCAGCAAGAGCCTTAGAGGCTGCGCGTGTGGCCATCAGCCGGTATCTACAAAAGGGAGGAAAGGTATACCTCCGTGTTTTCCCCGATAGGGTGGTGACGAAAAAGCCAGCGGAAACGAGGATGGGAGGAGGTAAAGGGTCTCCGGATGAATGGGTGGCAGCTGTAAAAAGAGGGAGGATAATACTTGAGGTCGGGGGTGTAGATAGGGAAACTGCTTTGGAGGCTCTGCGGCTTGCCTCTTATAAGCTCCCTTTCAAAGTGCAAATAGTAGAGAAGGGGCAACAGGAAAAGAGTGAAGAAAAAAAGGAAGAAAAAGAGGAGGTCGCTACGAAATGAAAGCGGCGGAATTAAGGGAAAAAACAAACGAAGAGCTTCTACAGCTTTACTCCGAGCTGAAACAGGAGCTATTTAACCTTCGTATCCAGAGGGAGACAAAACAGCTTGCGAATCCCAAAAGGATGAAGATGGTTAGAAAGGAAATAGCTCGTATACTCACAATCTTAAGGGAAAGGGGGATAAAACTATGAGCACTATAATAGGTAAAGCGAGAGGAAAGAGGAAGGTTTTCAGAGGCGAGGTAGTGAGCGATAAGATGGACAAGACCATCGTTGTCGCTGTGACGAGGCTTGTCCGCCATCCTCTATATCCTAAGGTTATAAAGAAGACAACAAAATTCAAGGCGCATGACGAGTTCAACGAGGCTAAGGAAGGGGATATCGTAGAGATTATGGAAACGAGACCCCTCTCCAAGACGAAGCGCTGGAGATTGGTTAGAATTATTAAAAGGAGAGAGTAGAAATGATTAGACCATACACTCGTCTCACAGTTGCAGATAATACTGGCGCTAAAGTAGTTGAGTGTATCAGGGTCCTTAAAGGCAATGCTAAATATGGGAGAGTAGGGGATATCATCGTGGCTACCGTTAAGGACGCTATCCCTAACTCTCCCATAGAGAAGGGTACCGTTGTAAGGGCGGTCATAGTGCGCACCCGCGCTCCCATAAGGCGTCCTGACGGAACATGGGTAAAATTTGATGATAACGCCGTCGTCATCTTAGAAGAGGGGGGAGCACCGAGGGGGAGCAGGGTTTTCGGACCCGTTGCCAGGGAGCTGCGGGATAAAGGATTTACGAGGATAATTTCTCTTGCTCCGGAGGTAGTGTGATGAAAGCGAAAGTGAAGATTCCACGCTATAAACTGAAGAAAGGCGATATGGTAGAAGTAATAAGCGGTGTGGAGAAGGGGAAGAGGGGGACGATTATAAGGGTAATACCCGAGCGGGGAAGGGTCGTAGTGGAGGGTGTCAAATTGGTGAAGAGGCATATGCGTCCTTCTCAAAAGATGCCTCAGGGTGGAATAATGGAGAAGCCCGCACCTATCGCCATCTCAAATGTTATGCTTGTTTGTCCCCATTGCGACAAGAGGACTCGTCCACGGATGGTCTTTGTTAGAGATAAAAAGGCGAGAGCCTGTAGGAAGTGTGGTGAGTTGATAGATGAAGTCTGAGATGCCCCCTATGAAGGAGAGATACATTAAGGAGGTTGTCCCCGAGATGATGCGTATCTTCGGGTATAAGAACATTATGGAGGTGCCTCGCATAGAAAAAGTGGTTGTAAATATGGGGGTAGGAGAAGCAGTGCAAGACCCCAAGGAGATAGAGACCGCTAAAAAGGAATTAGCATTGATAACGGGGCAGACGCCTATGATTTGTAAAGCGAGGAAATCCATTTCCAGCTTCAAGCTGAGGAAGGGAATGCCAATAGGATGTAAAGCAACCCTCAGGGGAGACAGGATGTGGCATTTCCTCCAAAAGCTTTTTGCCATTGTATTGCCCAGGGTTAGGGATTTCAAGGGGCTCTCCCAGAAGATGGATGGGCATGGCAATTTCAGTTTGGGGCTTGACGAGCAGACTATATTCCCCGAGATAAATTTAGACCAAGTTGAGAAGATAAGGGGAATGAATATAACGATTGTAACCACCGCTAAAAGCGACATAGAAGGCAGGACATTGCTGAAGCTTCTTGGATGCCCATTTAGGGAGGAGGGTAGCAGAATATGAAAGAGTATACCACCCAAAATATAAGGAATGTCGTCTTCGTCGCTCATTCCGGGGCAGGAAAGACCTCCCTCATAGAGGCTATACTTTATAAGGCGAAGATGATAACTCGGATGGGAAAGGTGGAGGAGGGCAACACCGTAATGGATTACGAGCCGGAAGAGATACAGAGAAAGACATCTATAAGCCTTTCCCTTGCCTATCTTGATTGGAAGGGAACCAAGATAAACATAATTGATACCCCCGGCTACGCTGACTTCCAGGGAGAAGTAATGGGAGCGATGCGGGCTGCCGATGCCGTTGTCCTCGTAGTATGCGCTGCCTCGGGTGTGGAAATCGGGACAGAAAATATGTGGCGTCTTGCTCAGGAGAATTCGCTTCCCGTTTTGATAGTGGTTAATAAGATAGAAAGGGAGAATGCCGATTTCCCAAAGGTTCTTAATCAACTGCAGGAATCTTTCGGGAAAGGCGTGGTCGCTGTGGGTACCGTCGCGGAACGTCTCGTTGATGGCTATAGGGATAAGCTCTTGGAGGCAGTTGCTGATGTTAGCGATGTCTTGCTTGAGAAATATATTAATGAGGAGGAAATAGAGGATAGAGAGATAGAGGAAGCGCTCGTGGAAGGAGTGAAAGGGAGGCAGCTCTTCCCAGTCCTTGCGGTTTCGGCCTTTTCCGGTGAGGGAGTGGAGGAGTTTTTGAATGCAATCGTGAAGTATCTTCCCTCCCCTATGGATAGAGGGAGCATAAAGGGGATGGCGCCGGGGAATGGTGAAGAGATAGAAGTTAAGCCGAATGACGAGGAGCCTGTTTGTGCCTTCGTTTTCAAGACCGTTGCCGACCCGTATGTGGGTAAGCTCTCCTATGTGAGGGTTTTCTCTGGGCTTCTTTCCACTGATAGCACACTTGTCAATGTTAATAAAAATGTTCAACAGAAGGTCGGACAATTGTTCTTGCTTCTTGGAAAACAGCAACAACCTATTGGCAAAGTTCACGCAGGTGATATCTGCGCCATTCCCAAGCTCGCCGAGAGCTCAACAGGTGATACTCTTTGTCATCCCTCAAGGCTTGTAATGCTTCCTCCGATAAGCTATCCCGAGCCAGTATATCAACTTGCCATTGCTCCCAAGAGCCGCGAGGATGAAGAGAAGCTCACAATGGGTCTCAACCGTTTAACTGAAGAGGACCCATCTTTTCGATGGTGGCGTGATAACGAGATGAAGCAAACGATTATGGCGGGTATGGGCGACTTACACCTTGAGGTAACAATGGAACGTCTTAAGAGGAAGTTCGGGGTGGATGTGGAGTTATCTACGCCCAAGGTCCCTTATAGGGAGACGATAAGGCGTTCAGCGAGTGCAGAGGGCAAGTACATAAGGCAGACGGGTGGGCATGGTCAATATGGAGTGGTTTATCTCACTGTTGAGCCATTGGAGAGGGGAGCTGGTTATGAATTTGTGAACAAGATAGTCGGCGGAGCAATCCCTCGCCAATACATACCCTCTGTTGAGAAAGGGGTGCAGAAGGCTCTATCCGAGGGAGTTTTAGCTGGCTATCCGGTTGTTGATGTGAGGGTGACGCTTTACGATGGGAAATACCATGAGGTTGATTCTTCGGATTTGGCATTTCAAATAGCTGCAGCGATATCCTTCAAGAACGCTGTTCAGCAAGCTGACCCCGTTCTCTTGGAACCTATAATGAATGTCGTGGTTACGGTGCCGAAGATGTTTACAGGAGATGTTATAGGTGGGCTGAACAGCAAGCGAGGAAGGATAATCGGGATAGAATCAGAGTCCCCGTTAATTGACCGCATAATAGCGCAGGTGCCTATGGCGGAGATGCTCAAATACGCGATAGACCTGCGTTCCATAACGGGAGGGAGAGGAAGCTTCACTATGTCCTTCTCCCACTATGAGGAGGTTCCACCCCACATAGCGCAGCAAATAATAGAGAGCTCTCGTAAGGAGGAAGGATAGATATGGCAAGAAAGGTGAAAATTGAGAGAAGCAAGCTACCGCCTAAATTCAAAACGAGGCAGAGAAATCGTTGCTTTCGCTGCGGGAGACCGAGAGGATATATAAGGCAATTCGGTCTCTGCCGGATATGTTTTAGGGAGCTTGTTTATCAGGGGCAAATACCCGGCGTGGTGAAATCAAGTTGGTAAAGGAGGGAGCTATGGTTCTAACTGACCCTATTGCGGATATGCTCACTCGCATCAGGAACGCTCTTATGGCGGAGAAGGAGGAAGTTTCCGTTCCCGCCTCAAAAATCAAAATAGAGATAGCGAGGATATTGCGAAAAGAGGGGTACATCCACGATTTTCAGTTCATTGACGATGGTAAGCAGGGCATATTGCGCATCTTTTTGAAGTATACACCGGAAGGAGAGCCAGTGATAACCGGGCTGAAAAGGGTGAGCAAACCGGGAAGTAGAATCTATGTATCTAAGGATGAGATTCCCCGGGTCATGGATGGGTTGGGGATAGCCATTTTGTCTACCTCAAAAGGTGTCTTAACTGATAGGGAAGCTCGGCGTCTCGGCGTAGGCGGAGAGGTTCTATGCTATATATGGTGAGGTGATGAATGGTGTCGCACGTAGGTAAAAAGCCAATAGTTATACCAGAAAATGTAAAAGTGAAGTTAGAAGGGGACCAAATATATGCTGAAGGTCCTTTGGGGAAAAACAGCCTAACCCTTCATCCCCTTATAGATGTGGAGTTAGCCGACGGCAAAATATATGTGAAGCGAAGGGACGACAGGAAGGAAAGTCGTTCCCTACATGGTTTATATCGCACCCTCATTGCAAACCTGATAGAGGGGGTGGCTAAGGGATTTCAGAAGACTCTTGAGATAGTGGGTGTAGGTTATAGGGCGATGAAGCAAGGAGAGAACCTCGTTTTGAACATAGGTTTTTCCCATCCTGTAGTTGTTGAACCTAAGCCGGGCATAACCTTTGAGGTGACACAGGACCCTGATACGAGGCAAACCTTGATAATAGTAAAGGGAATTGATAAACAGGTTGTAGGCCAGCAGGCGGCGGAGATAAGGGCGATTAGACCCCCTGATGCATATCACGGGAAAGGCATAAGATATAGAGGCGAAGTTGTCCGTCTTAAACCTGGAAAAGCTGCGAAGGTAGGAGGTGCTCAATAAAGTTAAGATGCTGAGCAAAGTCGAAGCGAGAAAGAGAAGACATTTGAGAGTAAGGAAAAAGGTGTTTGGGACGAGCGAGAGACCGAGATTATCGGTATTTCGCTCCCTCAAACACATATATGCCCAGTTGATAAACGATGAAATAGGGCACACTTATTGTTCTGCTTCCTCGCTTGACCCCGAGATAAGGAAGATTGCAGAGGGGAAGAGCAAAACGGAGGTTGCAAAAGAGGTAGGACGCCTCCTTGCTAAGCGGGCATTGGAGTTGGGGATAGAGAAAGCTGCATTTGATAGGGGAGGTTACAAATATCACGGGAGAGTGCGCGCCTTAGCGGAGGGAGCAAGGGAAGGAGGATTGAAACTATGAGAGTAGTTACAAAACGTAAATTTGTTCCTACGGATGATACGCAGTTTGAGGAAAGGATAGTTCTGTTCAAAAGAGTATCAAGAACGCAAAAGGGAGGGCGTAGGCAGAGGATATTCGTTTTAGCAGTGGTTGGCGATAAGCAAGGGCATGTAGGGGCGAGCATTGGGAAGGCTCATGAGCTTCCCGATGCCCTTCGAAAGGCGGTTAATCAGGCGAAGAAGAATATGATAGAGGTCCCTCTCCTCGGCAATACAATTCCCCACTCCGTTATTGGGGAAATAGGGGCGACGAAGGTTCTGCTTAAGCCCGCTTCTCCTGGAACGGGAACTGTCGCGGGACGCGCGGTTAGGGCGGTGGTTGAATTAGCCGGGATAAAGGATATATTGAGCAAGTGTATAGGGTCTACTAATCCCGTCAATGTAGTTTGGGCTACTCTTAAGGCTTTGAGTTCCCTCCAAACTCCCGAGGAGGTAGCCCGCAAACGAGGAAAACAACCTCATCAGCTGCTACCATGGCTAAAAAAGATGGAGGTGGAAAAAGTTGAGAAAGATGTTTCTGCTGAAGTTGAAGAAGAGTCCTATAGGACACAAGTTCTGGAAGAAGAGAACCCTCCAAGCCTTGGGGTTGAGGAGGTTGAATCAGGAGATACTCAAGCCCTTCAATCCCCAAGTGGAGGGGATGATAGAGAAGGTGAAGGACCTTCTGGAAGTGAGGATAGTGGAAACTGAGGAGGTGCAAGATGCAGATACATAACATAAAAGTTGAGTATCCGAGAAAAAAGAAAAAGAGGGTGGGCAGGGGTATTGGTTCGGGTCACGGGAAAACCGCGGGAAGAGGCACTAAAGGGCAGAAGGCTCACGAGAGCGTAAGCCTCCACATGGAGGGTGGTCAAACTCCCCTTCATCTTCGTCTGCCGAAGCAGAAGGGTTTCAAAAATCCCTTCAAGAAGGAATGGCAGATAGTGAATATCAAGGACATAATGCGTTTGGGGGATGTCCAAGAAATCACTCCTCAGCTACTTTATGAAAGAGGATTGATAAAGGAAAAGGATGTCCCAGTGAAGGTATTGGGTGAAGGGGAAGTGAAAAGACCGCTTACCGTGAAGGCTCATGCTTTCAGCGCTTCTGCAAAGGAGAAGATAGAAAAGGCGGGAGGGAAGGCAGAGGTGATAGGTTAAATGTTGGAGACATTTGTTTCCGCTCTCCGTTATCCCGATTTGAGAAAGAGGATATTGTTTGTTTTAGGTATGTTTGCCCTTTATGTGGCTGGGCTCCATATCCCTCTTCCGGGCGTTAACAGACAAGCTCTTGAGGAGCTTTTTGCTCGGGGTGGAGGGCTTTTCTCCCTTGTTGACCTCTTCTCGGGGGGAGCGATGCGCAAATTTACCATCTTCGCAATGGGAATTTACCCCTATATCAATGCCTCAATTATAATGCAGTTGTTAACTATGGCTATTCCCAGCTTGGAGGAGTTAGCGAAGGAGGGTGGGGAGGAGGGAAGGAAAAAAATCGGACAATATACCCGATATCTAACTGTTTTCCTTTCCCTAATGCAAGCAACTGGTATGTGCATTGCCTTAGGGAGAGGACAGAACATACTTCATTTCACAACTTTTGATTACTTCCGCGCGATAATCGCCCTAACAGCAGCAACCTGCTTCCTCCTCTGGTTGGGAGAACTCATTACAGAAAAGGGAATAGGAAACGGTGTCTCTCTAATAATACTTTGTAATATAATGGTTAGAATGCCCTATGATGTTTACAATACCATCCAAGCTTTAAGGGCGGGCACAATCACATTCTTCAATGTCCTTCTTCTCGTTATCCTTTTCCTTGGGGTAGTTGCTTCTGTTGTAGCTGTGCAGAATGCCCAGCGTAAAATCCCCGTGCAGTATGCGAGGAAGGTGGTGGGAATAAGGGCATATTCGGGTGCCCAGACATATTTGCCGCTCCGACTTAACAACGCAGGCGTAATACCCATAATCTTCGCCATCGCAATTATCACTTTCCCTTCCACCATACTTCAGTTCTTTGGAGGTGCCACTCAGCAGAACTCCTGGGTGTATAAACTTCTATATTACTTTAGCCCAGGAATGAGCGTCGCAGCCTCCATAATCTACGCTATCTTGGTGATGTTATTTACCTATTTCTATACCGCCGTGGTCTTTAATCCCACGGATATCGCCGATAATTTGAAGAAAGCAGGGGGGTTCATTCCGGGCGTCCGCCCCGGGCAACCTACCAAGGAATATATAGATAGGGTCCTTTCAAGGGTTACATTCGTAGGAGCCTTGTTCTTAGCTGCGATTGCTTTATTGCAATATTATTATTCCAATATCACGGGAGTTCCCTCGACGGTTTTCACGATAGTAGGTGGGACTTCCATATTAATCCTTGTAGGTGTAGCAGTTGAGACCGTCCAGCAGCTGGAAGCCCAGATTGCTATGCGACGCTACGAAGGTTTCATAAAATAGAAGGGAGGAGAAGGGCTTGGTCATTTTGTTAGGAGCACCAGGAGCAGGAAAAGGAACACACGCAAAGAGGCTTTCCTCTTTGCTGGGCATTCCTCATATATCAACGGGAGATATCTTCAGGGAGGAAATGGAGAAGAACAGCGAGTTGGGGCAAGAGGTGAGAAGGTATGTTGAAAGCGGCGAGCTTGTTCCCGATGATGTTGTAAACTTGATAGTGAAGAATAGGCTTTCGCAGGATGATTGTAAGAAGGGGTTTATCCTTGATGGATATCCCCGCACACTACAGCAAGCGGAGACTTTAGAACAAATCTTAAAGGAGCTCTCTTTGCCCTTAAAGAAGGTTATAAATCTGGTGGTTAGCGAGGAGGAAATAATAAGGCGTCTTTCGGGAAGAAGGATATGTCGCAACTGTGGGGCGATCTTCCACATCATCAATATGCCGCCGAAGAAGGAGGGAATTTGCGATTACTGCGGTGGTGAATTATATCAAAGAGACGACGATAAACCGGAAGCGATACGCCATCGCTTGGCTGTTTATCATAGGCAAACGGAACCCCTCATTCGTTTTTATGAGGAAAAAGGGCTACTGGTGAATGTGAACTGCGAGGTTCCCCTTGAACAATCCGTGGATGAAATCGTCAAGATCTTACAGGATGATAGTGATTAAGAAAGAAGAGGAGATAAAGAAGATGGGGAAGGCGGGTGCGATTTTGGCCGAGGTTCTTGATGTTCTGGAAGCCAACGCCAAGCCTGGCGTCTCTACCGCGGAACTTGATTCCCTTGCCGAGGAGCTCATACGCTCTCGGGGAGCCAGACCCTCCTTCAAAGGTTTCAATGGGTTTCCCGCTTCCATTTGCGCCTCTCTTAATGACGAGGTTGTTCACGGGATTCCCTCCAAGAAGAAAATCTTGAGGGAAGGCGATTTATTAAAATTAGATGTAGGAGTGGAGTTTGAGGGGTATCATGCGGATGGGGCGCGCACGTTTATTGTGGGTGATGGAGAGGTTGATGAAATAGTGAAAGAATTGATTAATACCACTAGGGAAGCGTTGGAAAGGGGCATAAAGGCAGCGAGGAAGGGAGCGAGGCTGGGCGATATCGGATATGCCATTCAGAGTTATGTGGAGGGAAGAGGTTTCTCCGTTGTTAAGGTGTTGACCGGGCATGGCATCGGTCGGAGTCTTTGGGAGGACCCCCCTGTTCCCAACTACGGCAGTAAGGGGAAGGGGATAATTCTAAGGGAAGGTATGACATTGGCTATAGAGCCAATGGTGAATATTGGTGATGACAGGGTGTTCACAGCCGAAGATGGCTGGACGGTGAAGACCGTTGATGGTAGTCTTTCCGCCCATTTTGAGCATACAATTGCCATAATGGGCGATGGATGTTTGGTATTAACAAGGAGGTAAGAGGTGAAAAAGGAAACTATTGAAATGGAAGGCGTAGTCATAGAGGCCTTGCCGAATGCGGCTTTCCGTGTTAAACTTGATAATAATCTTATAATCACCGCACACGCATCTGGCAAGATGCGCCTTCACTACATAAAGATTCTGCCTGGCGATAAGGTTAAAGTAGAAGTTTCTCCTTATGACCTGACGCAGGGCAGGATACTTTATCGTTATAAATAAGAGAGAGGTGAAATTCAAAAGATGAAAGTGCGTCCCTCTGTGAAGAGGATATGTAATAAGTGCAAAATTATCAGGAGAAGGGGCAGAGTGATGGTCATCTGCTCCAACCCTAAGCATAAACAAAGACAAGGGAGGTGACCAGACTTGGCGAGGATAGCTGGAGTAGACTTGCCAAAGAACAAAAATATATGGATTGCCCTGACATATATTTATGGCATAGGGCGGACTTTGAGCAAGAAAATATTAGAGGAAGCGGGTATTGACCCGAATGTAAAGGTCAAGGACCTCATGGACGAGGAGGTAGCGAAACTCAATAACATAATTGAGAGCAAATATAAAGTGGAAGGTGATTTGCGAAGGGAGGTAGCGGCAAACATTCGTAGATTGATAGAGATAGGCTGTTATAGAGGTTTAAGGCATAAGGTAGGTTTGCCAGTGAGAGGGCAGAGGACCCGCACCAACGCCAGGACGAGAAAAGGACCTCGCGCCCGAATAGGGGCAAGGAAGTAAGGAGGTAGTGAGTTATGGCTAAAAAGAAAGCGAAAAAGAAAGAGAGAGGGTTAATTACCCACGCGATAGCTCATATTAAGGCTACCTTTAATAACACCATAATTTCAATAACGGATAAAGATGGCAATGTCCTCTGTTGGGATAGCGGCGGCACCGTTGGATTAAAGGGGACGAGAAAGGGCACTCCCTATGCAGCTCAACTGGCGGCAGATTCCGTGGCGAAAAAAGCTATGGAGATGGGCGTGCGAAAGGTGGATGTGTATGTAAAGGGGACAGGACAGGGAAGAGAGACGGCTATAAGAGCTCTTCAAGCGGCTGGCTTGGAAATCAACATCATCAAGGATGTTACCCCTGTTCCTCACAATGGATGCCGTCCACCAAAGAGAAGAAGAGTGTGAGGTGAAGATAAAGTGAGTTTATATACCGGTCCACGCTGTAGATTGTGTAGAAGGGAAGGGATGAAGCTCTTCCTTAAGGGAGATAGGTGCTATACACCCAAGTGTTCCTTGGAGAGAAGGAACTATCCTCCAGGAATGCATGGACAGACGCGTCCTCCCAAACTCAAGGATTACGGGCTGAGGTTTAGGGAGAAGCAAAAAGCCAAGAGGATGTATTGGCTGACGGAGACGCAGTTCAAGCGCTATTTTGAGATGGCGAGCAAGATGAAAGGGAGAGCAGGTGAAAACCTGTTGATGCTCCTTGAAAGAAGGTTAGATGCTGTTGTCTATAGATTAGGGTTTGCTTCCTCAAGAAAGCAAGCTCGCCAATTGGTAACTCATGGTCATATTCTCGTAAATGGAAGGGTGGTGGATATCCCAAGCTATCAGGTGGAAGTGGGTGATATCATAAAAGTTAAGCCTGATTCACCTGTTGTGGAGCGCGTTAAGGAGGAGGTAGCTAAGAGGGGGGGCAGGTGCCCAGATTGGTTGAAGTTGGATGAGGAGAACCTTGAAGGGCAGGTAGTGGGGTTGCCTGTTCCGGGGGAGATAGAGGTTCCCCTTAACGAGCAGTTGATAGTGGAGTTTTACTCCCGCTAAATGGAGGTGTTGTAAATGCTTCCTTCTACTACGAGGAAGGAAAAGGAAAAAACGAATCCAAGGATAGTGATTGCGAAGGAGAATGGAAGAGAAGGGAAATTTTTCATTTATCCCTTGGAAAAAGGAGTCGGACATACAATTGGCTCGGCTTTGAGGAGGGTTCTTCTTTCTCAAATCCCGGGAGCAGCCATAACCGAGGCGAGGATAGAAGGGGTCTATCACCCTCTTACTACCCTTCCCTATGTTAAGGAGGATGTTACATTAATCCTCCTCAATCTGAAAGAGGTAGCGATAAGGGTTAAGCGTCCCTTCTCAGGAGCGCTAATGATGAAGTTGGATGTGCAGGGAGAAGGGGAGGTTTTGGCTGCGGATATAAGACCACAACATCCGGAGATAGAGATAGCCAATCCCGAACAACACATAGCGACCCTTACGGAGCCAGAGGCAAGGTTAAATATAGATTTGAAGGTGGAGATGGGGAAAGGATTCCGTTTAGCTTATATGAGGGAAGCTAAATCTCAGGTGGGTTTTCTGCCATTGACCGCTATCTTCACGCCCATAAGAAGGGTCGCATATTATGTTAATAACTATTACTTCAAAGGTTGGGAGGATGAGGAAGAAGTAGGGCAAAGATATCTTGGTCAGCTCGTTATGGAGACATCTCTTCAAGAGAAGTTAGAGCTTGAGCGATTGACATTGGAGATTACAACAAATGGGGCTATTACTCCCTCGGAAGCTTTGCTCCAATCAGCGGCAATCCTCGCGAAGTATTTCCAGATAGCATCGCTTGTTGAGGAGAATGTAAATGAGCCTGTAGCTACGGCTCCCCAACCCAACGAGCCCGAGGACCCGGTTGATTTGGAGAAGGAAGAGCTCCTTGATACGCCCCTTGAGGAATTGGATTTGCCCAGCAGGGCTTATAACGCTCTTCGCAAAGAAGGAATCACAACTCTTAGGGAGCTTTGTAAATGTACGGAGAAGCAGCTCTTAGGGCTCAGAAATCTCGGAAGAAAGAGCCTTAATCAATTGAAGATAATGCTTGCCGAGATGGGCTTGTCTCTTGCTGATGAGGAGGGTAGAAAATGAAGCATAGAAAAGGTTATGGAAAACTCTCAAAACCTACCGACCAAAGACTTGCTCTCTTGCGCTCCTTGGCTAGGGAGGTTGTGAAGAGGGGAAAAATAGAGACAACCCTCCAGAGGGCTAAGGAGGCAAGGAGGGTTGTGGAGAAGCTCATAACCTTAGCGAAGGAAGATAGCTTATCTGCAAGGAGGAGAGCTTTCCGCATCCTCCAAGACGAGACTTTGGTCAAACGCCTATTTGAGGAAATCGCTCCCAAGATGCAGGATAGGGAAGGCGGTTATCTCAGGATAACGAGATTAGGGTATAGAAGAGGGGACCACGCCGAGATAGCCCTTCTCTCTCTCGTGGAATGATAGATTCTCTTTATGCGTAATATCGTTTTAGGGGTCAGCTACGATGGGACGGATTTCGCTGGTTTCCAAAAGCAGAAAAGTCTGCCCACTATTCAGGGCGAGATAGAGGAAAAGCTGGCGAATTGTTTGGGCGAGAGAGTAAGGGTCATAGCCGCTTCCCGGACAGACGCGGGAGTTCACGCCAAAGGACAGGTGATAAATTTCCTTACAAGCTCTCCTATACCAGTGGAGAAATTTCCTCGCATACTCAATGACCGCCTCCCATCTTCCATTAGGGTCATATGGTCAAAGGAGATGGATGCTTCTTTCCATTCTCGTTTTGACGCGAAAAGCAGAATATATAAATACTTTTTGATAAATAAAGCGGTTATTTCTCCTTTTCTCTCGCGTTATGCTCTGGTCATTCCTGAAGAGCTGGATTTGGAGCTTATGAGGAAAGCGGGAAAGATGTTGGAGGGAGTTCATAATTTCTCCGCTTTTACATCCGAGCGAACGAAAACGAGGAGGCATCTTATTCGTCTTGACATAAAGAAAAAACACGATATAATTATTTTTACCTTAGAAGCTAACGCTTTTCTAAAGGGAATGGTGCGTAATATCGTAGGGCTTCTCCTCCAAATAGGTAGGGGGAAATATTCCCCTTCTATTGTGGAGGAATGCTTGGAAGGAAAGAAAAGCGTGCTGAATCTCACTGTGGCTCCTCAAGGATTGTTCCTTTGGAAAGTAAAATATGATGAATTTTAAGGAGGAATACAGGATGCGAACATATCTACCAAAAAAAGAAGAGATAGAGAGAAAATGGTATCTAATTGATGCCCAGGGGCAAACCCTTGGGCGCCTAGCTGCTTTTATTGCCCGTCTTCTTATCGGTAAGCACAAGCCCTATTACACACCAAGCCTTGATGTGGGAGACAGGGTGATTGTGATAAATGCGGAAAAGATAAGGGTGACGGGAAAGAAATTGGATAAGAAAATTTATCGTTGGCATTCGGGTTACTTGGGTGGTCTTAAAGAAAAGAGTTTAAGAAAAATGTTAAACGAGAACCCCGAGAGGGTTCTCTATCTTGCCGTGCGGGGAATGCTTCCCAAAAATCGTTTAAGGGATAAACGATTGAAGGGGTTAAAGATATATCGGGGAAGCGAACATCCTCACGCGGCGCAGAATCCCGTGCCAATCACTATTGAGGGAGGTTAGATAAGAAATGGAGCAGAAACTTTTAATGGATTATTATGCGACAGGGCATAGAAAGACCGCTACTGCAAAGGTTTGGTTGATTCCCGGTGGCGAAGGGAAGATAATAATAAACGATAAACCTATGGAGGAATTCGTAGGGGGGAGGGAAGTATGGGGCAAAATGCTCCAACAGCCGCTCCTTCTCACCAATACACTGGACAAATATGGTGTAGTGGCAAAGACCGAAGGAGGTGGCATTTCCGCTCAGGTCCAGGCTGTTAGACACGGAATCGCCCGGGCTTTGCTCAAAGTAAATCCCTCTTTTAGGGGGGTGTTGAAGGATGCGGGGCTACTTACAAGGGACCCCAGAGTTAAGGAACGAAAGAAATACGGACGCCACAGGGCGAGACGTGGCTTCCAATACTCCAAGCGCTAAATTATCTTTTCTCCTCATCATCTTTCTCGCCTCCCTTGTATCTACCTCCCTGGGGGAGCGTTTAGTAATAACACTCACGCTCCCCCAGGAGGAGAAAAACAAGGAGGAGAAAATATGGGTGGTAAGCGTGGTTAGGGAAGGAGCCGAGGTCTTCGCTTCTCCATCTACTCGCTCTCGCCTTTACTATAAGTGCCCGAAGGATATGCTTCTCGCGGTGAAAGAGGAAAAAGAGGGATGGCTCGGGGTTATTATGATTGATGGTTCGTTGGGATGGATAAGAAAAAACGATACGAAAAGACTTCCCTATGTGAGCGATGTAATCCTTCATATCCCTGCAAATCTCAATAAATCCTCTAACACGAAAAACGATACGCTTGAGCAAAAGATTGTGAAAACAGCCTTGGGTTATTTGGGTGTTCCTTATAGATGGGGAGGGCTTTCCTCAAGGGGAATGGATTGCTCTGGGTTTGTGCAGAAGGTTTTTTCCTCCCATGGCATTGCCCTTCCTCGAACGGCGGAGGAACAATTCCGGGTGGGGAAAGCTGTTTCCCTTGACCAGCTACAAATAGCCGACCGCTTATATTTCGCGAGTAGAAATGGTAAGATTGACCACACGGGAATATACATCGGCAGCGGTTTATTCATCCACTCCGCTCGCTCAAGGGGTGGTGTGAGCATTGATAGCATAAATGACCCCAAATGGCGAAACATGTTTGTGGGAGCGAAAAGGCTTTAATTAAAACTTTTTTAATTTCTTTTGCGTCTATTATATTGAATGCCCATCCATTCCATTATCCTAAAGAGATAGTGGAAGTGAATAAAAAGATGCTGAGTAAAAGAAAAGATTTCACAATTTATCAAATTGATTTTCCCAGTCCCGTCAAAACGAGATGGGAGGAGAACAATAGAGTTTTCGTTTATCTTTACTCTCCTCCTAATCCTAAGGGGAAGGTGTTGGTTCTTCATACTTTGGGGACGAAGAACCTAAATTTAGAGGAGGAGATATGCAGAAGATTTGCCCAGATGGGCTATGAGGGAGCTGCCTTGGTTCTGCCCTATCACCTCCAGCGTCGCCCAGCTGGATTGAGCAAGGGTTGGGGATTCACTGCCAATCCATCTGTTATGCGCGAGACCTTAATCCAAAGCGTGGATGATGTGATGAGATTCTTGGATATTTGGTCTGAAGGTAAAGGCGTAGCGATAGTGGGGTTAAGTCTTGGTGCCATAATTGGGGCTTTAGTGATGGGAGTTGACAAGAGAATAGAGAAGGGGGTCTTCATAATGGGAGGTGGGAATTTGCCGCTTCTTATCAGGCATAGTCTCTTGCTCTCTCTAAAATCTTTTAAATGGTCAGAGGATGAGATTTCATCGCTTTTTGATGTGGACCCCCTAAAATATGCTCATCTCATCCCTCCCCGTTCTGTCCTCTTAATAAATGGTAGGCTTGATTTCGTCGTCCCTTACAATTGTTCTTATGCCCTCTGGGAGAGGATGGGGAAACCTCAAGCCGAATGGCTTTGGTGTGGTCATTATGGAATCTTGCTGATAAAGGACAAAATTTTGCGAAAGGTGCTAAAATTTATAAAGGAGGTGCATTGAATATGCGCTGGAGAATACCTCTTATAATTCTGCTCGCCATAATTACCGGCTTGCTTGTTATTCATCCAAATAGACTACAGAGCAAGCCGCAGGTGCCTTCCGGGGTTGAGGAGCTGGAAAAAGCCCTAGTTGAGATTGCCAAGAGGGTAGAACCCTCTGTTGTGAACATAAGCGCGGAGAAAACAGAGAAGGTTTCCGTGCCCTCTCCTTTTGAGGAATTTGAAAACGACCCCTTCTTCCGGCGCTTTTTCCGGGAGTTCCAATTCCCCTCTTTCCCCAGGGAGCAAGTTTTTAGAAGAAGGACCCTCGGCTCCGGCTTCATCGTCAGCGCTAATGGCTATGTTTTAACAAATGCCCATGTAGTGGAAGGATTTGATGAAGTGACGGTCATAACCCATAGCGGTGCATCATATAAAGGGAGGGTGGTAGGAAGGGATGATAGGAGCGACCTCGCCCTCGTTAAAATTGAAAATCCCGGCGAACCTCTCCAACCTGTCGTCTTGGGGACATCCTCAAACTTACAAGTTGGACAGATTGTCGCTGCCTTCGGTAACCCCTTTGGAGTGGGACAGAGCATGACCTTGGGCGTTATCTCCGCGCTTAACAGAAGCCAGGTCGTGGAGGAGAAGTCTTACCTCAATTTAATCCAAACGGATGCAGCTCTAAACCCCGGGAACAGTGGCGGACCCCTTGTGAATATAAAGGGCGAAGTAATAGGGATAAATGTAGCTATTGCCTCACCTGGTGCCTTCAATGTAGGCGTGGGCTTCGCGATACCTATTGATATAGCGAAGAAGCTTCTCCCCCAGCTTGAAAAGGGCAAAGTCACCCGTGGCTATTTGGGGGTGAGAATTCAAAGCGCCACTCCAGATATGAAGGCAATCTACGGAGCAGGAGAAGGAGCGTTAGTTGTGGAGGTTGTTCCCAATTCCCCAGCGGATAAAGCGGGGATAAAAGAGGGAGATATAATCATTCGGGTGGATAATAAGCCCATTCATACGGATGCCGATTTAGTTGAAACCATCGCCTTCACTTCCCCAGGCACGAGGGTAACCCTCACGGTTATTAGGGATAAGAAGGAAATGAGGATTCCCGTAACAATCGGTTCCGCCGAGGAAAGCCTTGAGGCTTCAGTTTCCTCTGAAAAAGAGGGTATAAGGGTGGAGAATATAACGCCTCAGCTAAGGGAAAGGTATCGCATCTCATCTGGTCTGGAGGGAGTAGTGGTGACAAGGGTAGGCGTAGAGAGTCCTTTCTATAGCGCGGGAATCAGGGAGGGCGATGTGATATATCGTATCAATGACGAAAAAGTGAGAAATGTCTCGGAATTCAACAACGCCATATCCAAGGCGAAGAAGATAGGGAGGGCTTACATCTGGTTTAGGCGTGGTTTCTCTAACTATGTGGTGACGGTTTACTTCTAATGTGGATTGAGATGGGTTTGAGGGGAGCCGTTAGGCTCCCCTCAAACCTTAAAAGCAAAAAGTTCCCAATAATCGGAGGAGGGAAGCTAAAAGCGTAGCAACGAATAGGGAAAGAAGGAAGGAATAGATAGTATATTTTGCCCCTATTTCCCGCCACATAACTGCAAGGAAGGAGACGCAGGGGACATAAAAGAGCACGAAAGTCGTGAAAACTAATATCTGTAGGTGGGATAAAACCGCTGTAATATTCGTTGTCCCTAAAACATTCGTCAAGAGTATAAGAGTGAGCTCCTTTCTTAATATACCGAAGAAAAGCGTTGTTCCCACGACTTTCGGTAAGCCCATAGCCCCAACAGTTAAGGGAGAAAGCAGGGCATTTATAAAATTATCTATTTTATAGAAACTCAACAGGCTCATAATCAAGCTGGCGAAAATTATCACGGGCCAAGCAAATACGATGAATTCGTAGAGGCGAAACCAGGTCTTCTTTCCGATGTAGCGAAGTGGTGGCATCTTATATGTCGGTATATCCATAATGAATGCTTCAAGAGAGCCAGGAAACATCCCTCGTAGTAATTTCCCCAAGAGAGCCACGACGAGCAAATTGAAGAAATAAAGGGCGAAAGCGAAGGGAGCACCCAAGTAGGCGCCAACTAAAGCCAAAATAACTACGGAGCGTGCGGAGCAGGGGATGAACGAGACGAGTAGGCTCGTGATTAACCTGTCTATGGGGGAATCAAGGATGCGTGTTGCAACGAGAGCAGGGACATTACAGCCATAACCCAGAACGAAGGGGATAACGGATTTTCCATGAAGCCCGATGCGGTGGAAGAGACCGTCAAGGAGGAAGGCTACGCGAGGGAGATAACCCACATCCTCAAGAAGGGAAATGAAGAAGAGAAGGGGAACGAGATATGGTAGGACTATCCCAATACCTCCCGCAATTCCTTCAATCAATCCTTGAAGGAGGGAGAATAAGAGAGAGCGTTGGCTCAGCGGTTTAAGTATTTCCGTCAAACCATCAAATGGGAGAAGCACATAACTACCTATTAAGTTGCCGAGCCTGAAAACGAGGAGGAAGACAATTCCCAGGACAAGGAGAAGGAAGAAATAGCCCGCTATCGGATGCATTACATAGCGGTCCAATATATCATCTATGCGTTCCCTCGGTGGATGAACGACCTTACAAGTCTGCTCAAATATATTTAAGGATAGAGCGTGTCTTTCAGATGAAAGGACAAAGCCGAAGGGAGCTCCATGTGCTCGTTCAATTTCCTCTGCTTTTTCCTTTACCACCTTCAATATCGCTTCCCCATCCTTTAATCTATTTATTTCCTCAATATATTCCTCTTCTCCTTCAAGGAGGCGAATGGCGAGGAAGCGAGCGGGAAGGGAAAGCTTTTCAAGGACATCTTTGGGAAGGATTTTCTGAACCGCAAGGATTGCGTCCTCAACATCCTTATGAAAACTCGGCGTTATCCCTTTTCTTGCTTTATGAAATGCTGCTGACATCAACTCTACTATTCCCATCCCCCTTACAGCTACCGTGGATACAACGGGCACGCCCAAGACCTCCGATAACTTCTCCTCATTTATCAAAATTCCCTTTCTTCTTGCTTCATCCACCATATTGAGGCAGAGGACAAGTGGTCTTTCCAATTCCAATAGCTGGAGGGTTAGTTCCAGGGAGCGAGGTAAAACGGAGGCGTCAACGACATTTATGATAACATCAACGTCTTCCTTTAAAAGGAAATCCCTGGTTACTTTCTCCGCTATATCCGAATAGGAAAGGGAATAGATTCCCGGAAGGTCTATAAGCTCTACTTCCCTCCCCAAGAAACGGGTTTTGCTAATCGTGTAGCCGACAGTTGTGCCAGGGAAGTTCCCCGAGAGGGTCTTGAACCCAGCAAGGTTATTGAAGAGAGTGCTCTTTCCGCTGTTCAGCTGCCCAACTAAGGCAATTCTAAGGGGTTTCATCTACCAATTCCACTATCATCCTTCTCGCCATTCCTCTGCCGATGGCGATTTTCGCTCCCGTCGGTATGTGTTCAATGAGGATTGGTCCTCTAAAGGGCGCTGATTCTAAAACCCTTAACAGGTCTCCTTGAAATATCCCCAGGCGGGAAAGGTTGAGGAAAACGCCTCTCCCACCTTCAACCAAGGACAATCTGACAAGTTTGCCAGCCGGAACATCTGAAAGCTTCATGTCTTTCTCCTTTTCGCAAGTATAAAATTATAAACCCCAAATATGCTAAAAACAACTTTTTTAAATTTAATAGGGGAATTCGGGGAATGATTTTAAGAAAAAGAATGGTTTCTCTCCCTCCCCAGAATGACAGAAAAGTCGCTCCCTATAATCTTGCCCCCTGCTGTCAATGCGTGCCCGCCGAAGGCGGGCTCGCAATACCTAAACGAAATAAAAGGGCAAATTGGTTTCGCTTTATTCCCTTAACCTAAATATGTAAAATTCTTTATAAAGAAAGGAGGATTTTATGAGCGAGAAAGCCCCTAAAAATCTCTTAAAAATCGGTGTCGTTGGCATGGGAGTTATGGGATGGCAATACTGCGAAGTCCTCCGCTCCCTACCCCAAGCCTCCCTCCAATGGATATGCGATATAGATACTGAAAGGCTTGAAAAATCAGCTTGCCATTTCAAAGTGAAAGGCTATAAGGATTTCAAGGAGGCTCCCGTTGAGGAAATAGACGCAGTTATCATTGCCACTCCCGATAACTATCACCTTGAGCCAACACTCTATTTCGCCAAAAACAAAAAGCATATCCTCGTAGAAAAGCCCTTAGCCACAAGCGTTGAGGATGGCATTGAGATGGTGAAAGCTTGCAAGGAAGCGGACATAAAGCTAATGGTTGGACATATCCTCCGCTTCGACCCTCGCTACGCCCTCGTCAAAGAAAGGATAGAGAAAAAAGAGATAGGAGATATAGTTCATTTCTATGCGAGAAGGAACAATTTGCTTTCCAATGCGATAAGAATAAAAGGAAGGACATCGCCTATCTTCTTCCTCGCCGTCCACGATATTGATATCCTCTGTTGGCTGAAGAAATCCCCGCCAAAATGGGTTTACGCCACCGCCAATAGCAAGCTCCTCCGTTTCCTGAACACATTTGATACCGCTTTCATCCTCCTTGAATGGGAGGATGGAACGATAGCTTGTGTTGAGACATCCTGGGTATTGCCCGATTATTCGCCGAGCGGTCTGGACTCCCAATTGGAGGTCGTGGGAAGCGAAGGTGCCATTTATCTGAGGATTGATAATCAAAATCTACGAATTTACAAAGAGAAAAGCGAATTTCCCGATACATTCTATCATTTCCTTCTCCATAACGAACCATTCGGCATTTTGAGAGCGGAGGTTGAGCATTTCATTGATTGCGTCATCGGCGACAACCCTCCATTAATTGATGGCGAGGAGGCACTTATCGCGGTTAGGATAGCGGAGGCGGCGCACAAATCTATTGATTTAAAGGAGAGGATAGAGATATGAGGCTCTATCTTGGAATAGACGGAGGGCAGACCAAGACCGTTGCGGTCATAGGGAATGAGGATGGGGAGGTTTTAGGCTGGGGCAAGGGTGGACCTTCAAATCACATCAGGGAAAAGGGCGGGAAGAAGAGGTTCAAAGAGGCTCTGCTTGTTTCAATAAGTGAGGCAATTAAGGATGGAGGATTGAAGGAAGCTGTTTTCCAATCCGCTTATCTTGGCATCTCGGGAGCTTGCGACGAGATGCTCAAGATAGCGAAGAGAGTCATAAAAGCCGAACAAATTTTCCTTGAAGGGGATGCTCTCCTCGCCCTTGCCTCCTGCACTCTCGGTAATGAAGGAGTTGTGATAATCGCCGGCGGTGGTTCTGTCGCTTTTGGGATTAATAAAAATGGGCAAATAGCTTCAGCGGGCGGTTGGGGATATTTCATGGGCGATGAGGGAAGCGCCTTCTGGATAGCTAAGGAAGGGATAAACAGGGCAACTAAAGCTGTTGATGGAAGGGGAAAACAAACCTCCATCCTTTCTAATCTCCTCTTACATTTCAACATCCCTGACCTTCAAGCGCTTCATAGATTGATTTATTCGGGGAAAATCTCCCGTCCCGAGATAGCGGGAGCGGCGGAGGCTGTTTTGAAATCGGCTAAGGAAGGGGATGAAATCGCTTTAGAGATATGCAAAAGGGCGGGGGAGGAATTGGCGGAAGCCTGTATAGCTGTTTTGCGAAAGCTCTCTATGGAAAATAAAGAGGTCACAGTAGGATTGTTTGGGGGAGTTTTCTCCGCTGGTGAGGTGATAATAGAGCCTTTGAGGGAGAGATTGTTGAGAGATGCGCCCAAAGCGAGGCTCGTTTTCCCCGTTCTTCCTCCGGAGGGAACTGCTTTCCTCTTGGCTCTCAAAAAGAGCGGAAGGGAGATAACGCCGGAAGTGGTTGAGAGAATCAAAAATTCCCTTAAGGAAAGGAGGGAAAAATTTGGCGGATGATAAGATATTAAGATTGAAGGGGGGATTGATTGTTTCCTGTCAAGCTGATAAGAATAGTCCCCTTTATGGACCGCAATATATGAGCGCTATGGCGAAGGCGGCTAAAATGGGTGGAGCGATTGGGATAAGGGCAAATGGACCGGAGGATATAAAAGCGATTAGGGAGGCGGTTGATTTAGTGATAATAGGGATATACAAGATTCAAGTGGAGGGCTATCCAGTTTATATAACTCCCACATTTGAATCTGCTCGGGCTGTGGCGGAGGCGGGAGCGGATATAATCGCCTGTGATGCTACCCTCAGGGAGCGTCCCGTTCCCTTTAGGGATTTGGCGAAGATGATACACGAGGAGCTGGGATTGAAAGTGATGGCTGATATATCAACGAGGGAGGAAGGGTTGAGCGCGGTTGAGGATGGCGCCGATTTGATAGCGACGACCCTTTCTGGCTATACGCCATATTCTCCGAGGAGGAAGGGACCGGATATTAAACTGATAAGGGAATTGGCGAGGGAGGTTGATTTGCCGATAATAGGGGAGGGGCGATTCAAATATCCTTGGCAGGTGAGGAGGGCAATAAGAGAGGGGGCTTATGCTGTCGTAGTGGGTAACGCCATAACGAATCCAATCTCAATAACGAGATGGTTTTGCGAATATCTTGAAATTTACAAATAGAAGTCATAAAGGGTAATTGCGGATTGGTATGTGGATAAACCCGTAGAGGCGGTGGAATGGTCTAATTACAAGGAGAGCGACGCTGGTAAAGAATTATAGAAAAAATTTTTCAGGAGTGATAAACAAATCCCCAAAATTAGCGCCTGGACAGGGGATATATAGGAGGAACTTGATAAAAATAAGGATTGCTATCTCAAAAATGTAGCGGTAAGGGTTTTGAAAAAATTATTCAATGAGCGACATTATTTACACCTTATCGCGCTCGGAAGGCAGACGAAGAGGGGGTAACGAATTCCGATAAAGATAACATGGTTTTACACGCTCTAAGCAACTACCTGCTGATAAAAATCGGAAAAAGAGGATAGAGGTTGGTAGTAAAGGTTATGTTGGAGCGAGAGGGGACGTGGTAATGCTTATCCCAAATCCCTTCAACGGAGAGAATTCCTTTTTTAATCTTGCTTTATTTTTTATCAGCATTGGGCGTATTCATTATCATACCATCCATATAATAAGGACCGGGAGATAGCGGTTTTTCTCAGAGGTTCGGGAGGGCTCTTTATTATTGACAATTCCGTCATCTTGCGTTAGAATTTTCTTAGAATGCTGAAGTTTTTATTTGATTCAAACGAAAGAGAGATTCGTAAGTTAAGACCTTTGGTGGAGAAGATTAATTCCCTTGAGCCAAAGGTCGCATCTCTATCTGATGCTCAATTAAGGGCTAAAACTGATGAGTTCAGGGAGAGGTTAGCGAAGGGGGAAACGCTTGATGATATCCTTCCAGAGGCATACGCCGTCGTGCGCGAAGCGGCGAAGAGGACCATTGGACTGCGTCCCTTTGATGTTCAGCTTATGGGAGCTATAGTCCTGCATCAGGGAAGAATCGCCGAGATGAAGACGGGCGAGGGTAAAACGCTCGTCGCCACCCTCCCCGCATACCTCAACGCCCTTGAAGGGAAAGGCGTCCACATCGTTACCGTTAACGACTACCTCGCTAAGCGTGACACCCAGTGGATGGGTCCAATTTATCATTTCCTCGGGCTGTCCGTTGGATGCATTCAGCACGAAGCTGCCTTCGTCTTCGACCCCACCTATCCCCAAGAAGAGGAGAGGCTGAAAAACCTTCGTCCCGCTTCAAAGAGGGAAGCCTATGCCTGTGATATAACTTATGCCACTAACTCCGAGCTCGGCTTTGATTATCTGCGAGATAATCTCGTGACTTCCATTGATGAAATCGTTCTCCTCTGGAGGGAATTGAATTATGCCATAATTGACGAGGTGGATTGCATCCTCATAGATGAGGCAAGAACTCCCCACATCATAGCAGGACCGATTGAGGAAGATACCACCCTTTATTATAGAGTAGATAGGGCAGTTGCAGGACTGAGGGAGGGTAGGGATTTCACAATAGATGAGAAGGCTAAAAACGCTATGTTGACAGAGGAAGGGGTAAAAAGAGTAGAGGCGGCGTTGGGGATTTCCAATTTGAGCGATATTGAGAATGTGGAGATAATGAGGGCGGTAAACGCCGCTTTGAGGGCGCGTTTCTGTTATAAAAGGGATGTTGATTATGTAGTAAAGGATGGAGAGGTTGTAATAGTAGATGAGTTCACGGGACGTTTGATGTTCGGGCGAAGATACTCCGATGGTTTGCATCAGGCGATAGAAGCTAAGGAGAGGGTGAGGGTTCAGCAGGAGAGCCAGACAATAGCTGTAACTTCATTCCAGAACCTCTTTCGCCTCTATAAGAAGCTGGCGGGAATGACGGGAACAGCGAAGACAGAGGAGGCGGAGTTCAGGAAGATTTACGGCTTGGATGTCGTCGTTATTCCCACTCATAAGCCTATGATAAGGCAGGACCTTCCTGATAGGGTCTACAAGACGCAGGAAGCCAAGTATAGGGGGATAGTGGAGGAGATAGTGCAGAGGCATCATAAGGGGCAACCTCTCCTCGTGGGAACTCGCTCCATTGAGGTATCGGAGAAGCTCTCCGCACGTCTTTCCCCCATAAGCTTGCAGATGCTTGCCCTCGCAAAAATACTTCTTAACGAAGTGAAATTGAGAAGGGGCAAGGATAAGAACGACCCCAAATTGGATGAATTTTGGAAAACTCTCCTCACTCCTTTGGAACAGCTATCTCTTGCCAAGTTGCAATCTATTGCTAAACAGCTCCAGGTGAACCCCGACCCATTGTCTGAGGAGAACCTCCGTAGGTTTGCTGAGTTGATAGAAATAGAAAACAAGGAGAACATAGAGAAGTTGAGGGATATTCTTAAGAACGGGATAGCCCATCAGGTTCTCAACGCGAAGTATCACGAGAAAGAGGCGGCGATTATCGCCCAAGCGGGAAGATATGGGATGGTAACGATAGCGACGAATATGGCAGGTAGAGGAGTGGACATCCTCCTGGGAGGTAATCCTGAGGGACTCGCCCATTTATTCCTACAGGAGAAGGGGATAAATCCCGCCACTGCCTCCCCTGAGGAATACGAAGAAGCGCTGAGAAAGGCGAGGGAGATTTGCGAGAGGGAAAGGGAGCTCGTTCTGGCAGCTGGCGGTCTTCATATCATTGGAACTGAAAGGCACGAATCTCGTAGAATAGATAACCAGCTTAGGGGTAGGTCTGGTAGGCAGGGGGACCCAGGTTCTTCTCGCTTTTATGTTTCCCTTGAGGATGAACTCTGGCGTCTCTTCGGAGAAAAGGGAGGCTTTCTCCTTTCGGGTTGGCCCGATGATGAGCCGATTGAATCCCCCTTGTTAACGAAGGCACTTGAGAGGGCGCAGAAGAGGGTGGAGGGCTGGCACTTCAGCATAAGGAAACAGCTCCTTGAATACGATGATGTGATGAACATACAGAGAGAGGTGATTTACAGGGAGAGGCGGAAGATTTTGGAAGGGGTGGATATGCGCTCCAATATCACCGAGTTTATGAAAAATGTCGTTGATAGATATGTAGAATCGCATTGTCCCAAGGGAGTAAACGAGGAGGATTGGGATATAAAGGGATTATATGAATCGCTCTCCTACATCTTTCCCCTCCCGCTATACCTTGAGGAGAAAGACCTCAAGGGCAAGAGGAAAGAAGAGCTTAAATCTCTCCTTTACGAAGCAATGCTGAAGGCTTACGAGGAGAAGGAATCTCATGTGGGTGGGGAAACGATGAGAGAAGTGGAGCGCCTCATAATGCTCCGGGTTATAGACTCGCAGTGGATGGAACATCTGAACGCTATGGAATATTTAAAGGAAGGAATAGGGCTTCGTGCCTACGCCCAGACCGACCCATTGGTTGCTTACAAGACGGAGGCTTTCGCCATGTTTCAGGAATTGATGCATAGGATAGAAGAGGGGACGGTTAAGTATCTCTTCTGGGTGCAGATAAGTGGGGAACCCCAAAGGAGAGCGGTTCCCGTGAGGAGTTCGCCAGAGGTAGCGAGGCAAAGTTCCCAGCGGGTGAAGAAGAAAGTGGGGAGGAATGACCCCTGTCCCTGCGGAAGCGGTAAGAAATACAAGAAGTGTTGCATGCTAAAAGATATGATGAAGGAGAGGCAAAGGGCTTAAGATGGCTTTGAGAGAGGATGTTGAAGCTTTAATTGAGAAGGTAAAAGAATTGGGTGATTCCCTTTGACCTGGAGGGGAAGAAGAGGAGGATAGAGGAGCTAAAGGGGGAGATAAGCGACCCATCTTTTTGGCAGAAGCCTGAAGCGAAAGAGAAGGTAGCTTTGCTTTCCCGTCTGGAAGAGGAAGTGGAGAGGATAGAGGGGGTGAAGAGGGAGTGTGAGGAGTTATTGGAGCTTGTCTCCTTAGCGGAGGAAGACCCATCTCTTGAGGGAGAGCTCGTTGGTGAGGTGGAGGGCTTGAAACGAAAGGTTGAGGAGTTGGAGCTTTCCACATTATTCACTGACCCATTGGATGAAAGGAACGCGATTTTGACATTGAAGGCGGGTGCGGGAGGAACGGAGGCTTGTGATTGGGTTGAGATTCTCCTGAGGATGTATACTATGTGGGCGGATAAGAAAGGATACAAGTGGGAAATGCTTGACAGGACACCTGGGGAGGTTGTGGGGAGCAGGACAGTGACAATCTCAGTTGTGGGACCTTATGCCTATGGTTATTTAAAGGCGGAAAGAGGGGTTCACAGGCTCGTGAGGATTTCCCCTTTTGATGCGAATAGGAGGCGCCATACGACATTTGCCCTTGTGGATGTGATTCCCGAGATGCCGGAAAGCGAGATAGTGATAAACGAGGAGGATTTGGAGATTGAGACATTCAGGGCTTCCGCGCCCGGCGGTCAGCATATGCAGAAAAACGAAACAGCTGTGCGCATTCGCCACATCCCAACTGGAATAGTTGTTTCCTGTCAGAGCGAACGGTCGCAATATCAAAACAAGCTCTCCGCTCTGAAGATATTGAGGGCGAGGTTGGCGGAGCTGGAGAGAAAGAAGAGGGAGGAGGCAATAAAAGAGATAAGGGGCGAGAAGCAGGAGATAGCCTGGGGGAGCCAGATTCGCTCCTATGTCCTTTATCCCTACACGCTCATCAAGGACCATCGCACAGGGGTTGAGAGAAGGGATGTTCAGGAGGTCCTTGATGGAGACCTTGATGATTTCATCTACGCTTTTTTGAAGCAATCAAGAAACTCTTAGGTTTCCCTCAACTCCGTTAGGTGCCAGGACCCATCAAAGAACTTTGCTTCGTAAGAAGCGAAGAAGATTTCGTTTGGGGAAAGCCAGCAAACCGCCTTTAATTTAGCCCTATCTTCTTTGTATTCCTGCACCACCAGAAAGAGGAGAGCTCCGTTCTTCGTTCCCACTATCCTTCCCTTTTCATCAATGAGGAACTTCTCCCCATCGTCTTTAACCTCTGCGAAGCTGAAGACGTTTGGACACTGGGTTTCCTTTTTCAGCTGGTTCAATACCGCCTGCTTTCCTTCATCGCTCAGCCCATCCAAGCTCGTTAGGTCAACGGCAATGAACTTGTTTCCCGCTTTCGCCTCTTTATAAATTCTCTTCAGAACCTCGGCGTATAGACTCGCCCTCCTTTTCTCCGCTTCCTTCTTCAGAGGTGTGCCATCGTAGGGGCAGAATGTCCAATTTGGTTCCATCTCTCTCTTGCAGGTTGGGCAGATGACCTTCCCCTCAAGTTTTTCCACCTTTTCCTTCAGCTTCTCCACTTCTTTTTTCGTTTCCTTAACCTCGTCTTTCGCATTCAGGAGTTCCTTTAGGAGGAAAAGGTCAAGGTAGTCGGGAGCGGGCTGATACACAACGGTTGGTGGATAGGCAATGGGTGGGTAATAAAAAGGAACAGGGGTATATATGACCACGGAGCGGTATCCCAAGCGGGGGCGAGGATAGGGGCATGGGCGGTAGATATTCATGTGGAAGTATACGAAGTGCCCATCTACTTTGCTTGTTGCGTAAGGGACGAGGGACGGAGGAGTATAAGTTTTTGAGAAATTCGGATTCTTCACTTTATCTATGGACTGGTCCAATTTGTTGAGCAGTCCTTCTATTGTATAGGGAATATCGGTAGGGAAGGAAAAAGCCACGAGAGAGAAAAGGACAAGGAAAGGCATCAATTTCCTAACCATGAAACTCACCTCCTTTCAATTTTCAATTATAATAGAATATTTTTAATAGGGAAAAGTTACATAGCTTTACAATTTCGTTGAGATTTACCCAAAAGCTTTCTATTGCTTATCAGGGATAACCCGATAGATTTTTAAATTATCTATCAATATCGCACCTCTTCCGTGAAGGCTGAAAAATACTGTGTAATCATCAAATTCCTTCGGCTCAAGAATGACGACGCGATGCCCCTCCGCTCCTTTTCTCCCGCTCCAGAACCTTCCCGTCCCGATGTCCTTTTCCCATCCTCCTGTTGGAGAGCGTCCCGCTACTGCGAAGGGATTATCGGGATAATCCAAGCCTTCCTCAATAATACGGTAATCAAACTCAAGTTGATATTTATTTCCCCGCTCCAATTTCACCACTCCTGGACGCATTTGCAATGCCAAGTGCCATTCACCTTTCAAGTTTCGGGAATCAAAAAGGGCTGAGCCCTTTCCATTGATAACCTCCTTTTCGCTGATTGAGGCTCCCTCACCCCAAATCCATTTATCGTTCCTTTCCTCAAAATCCTCCGAGAAAATCAACTCCAGCTTCTCCTTGGGCTCCGCCAACAGCTCCTCCCAAAGTGGAAGCCTTGCCTTCTCTCTTCCTTTCTTAATCTCCTCTTCTACAATTTTGAGCTCTCGTCTAAACGGCTCTAAATGCTCACGCCAATGTCCTTCAACCTGGGCATAGGAGTTCCAAATCTGATTTTGCCTCCAGGGTGGAGGAGAGGAAATCTCGCAGCGCCAGAATCTGACCTTGCCCGGATATAGCTTATTTGCTATCTCCACAACCTTTTCCCAAGCTTTGAGGGATTCTCGCAAATGCCACAGGCAGGAAGCAGACGAATTCTGCCCAAGCTTGAATTTCGCCCATTCTATCGCCGAGCGTATCTTATGGGCGAAATGGAGACCAAGATAAGCGTTGAGCTCTATCCTATCAAGGAGCTGGTTTAAGTGATCTTTTCCCACTGCTTCCCCCCTTAATTTCCCAACCTCATCCAAACATCTCTTTGCGTATCTTTCTATATCGTCGGCTGTTTTTCTTGGAGTGATTGCCTTCTTCGGAATGTTGCCCTTGGCATAATCCCAAATTGAGACGACTTCCAATCCCCAATCTGGATTAGGATAGCATAACCCGAGATTTGGCTTTAAGTAACCTTTCTCATCGGTTGTTTGGACATTCTCAAATATATATGTGGAAAGGGTTGGCATCTCCAGATAGAAGACAAGAGGCAGACCGAACTGGGGCATATAGTGGTCGGTCTGGCTGTGAACTAAGAGTAGGAAAGTGGGAATTATTCTGCTTGCGGATTTCATAGCCGATAGAAGCGATTTGCCCATTCCCGGACAATTATAACGCTCCTCAATCTTCCTTATCCATTCTTCCTCCTCATATCCCTTGCCCAAATCGTAGGCATAGCGGGAAAAGGACCGCTCCGCGAGCCAAGGTTCGGCGATGTAGGTTTCAATGAAGAGTCCCACTCCGTTTTGCTCCTTCAAACTTTTGATTGTCTCCCTTGCCCATTCAGGGTCTCCCCAAAAGAGATAGCCATGCGCTGATTTCGGACCGCCAAGAGCGACCATCGGAGCATTTCCACATTCTCGGCTGAACTTACCAATACGTGGGTCAGCTTTGGGGAGGAAGAACTGCTCATACTGGAGGTAGTGCATGAGTTTCGTATTCGGATAGCTTTCAAGGATTCTTTTCGCATCCCAGGGATAGCTACACCAAGTCCAGAAGATGAGGGCGGGATTGGAACCACTGTCCTTCAATCCGCCCACAATTGCATCCTCAACGAAATCAACGCAATTAGGCGGCGTTTCAGCAGCCATCGTGACAAGACCGAGTTCAGGGTAGGAGCGAAAAAGCTCCGCTACGGCGGCTCTCGTATAGGCTCGGGTTAAGGGAGTATCTGCGCCGAATTCGGGAAGGGAATGGGTTTCAGCGAATTGCGGTGGAAGGCAGATGTTCCAAGTGAGGAAATAAATCTTTATGCCGTGTCGTTTTGCTTCTCCCAGAATCCATTTGAACATCTCCCGATATTTGGAGAGTAAATCGGAGGGGAAATAGCGGGCTTCGGGATATTGAGGGAGGTCAACTAAGGCGGGGTAGGGGTGGGGATGGCAAAATAGGAGGGCATTTATGTGTTGCTTTTCCATATCGGAGAAGAGGTTGCTCCAATAGTTTTTATCAAACCACCACCAATCCGTGCGGAATTCGTTTTGCGCGAATCCCTTCCAGGCATTGTTATACATAGTCGTGCCGAGCCAGAAGGGGAAATTAGTGACCTTCCCCCTCAATTCAAGAGCGGAGGGGAAGGCATGGGTGGTAAGAAATTGTGAGGCAAGAAGAGAGATGATCAATGACAAATTGATATGCTTTTTCATTTTTCGCTTTCCACAATAATCTTTACCGTGGCGATGCTATGGGGGTCAAGGAGTAATTTCAGGGGATTTAGGGTTAAGGGTTGAATTCCCTTTTCTCTTTCCAATAAGTCACATAGCTGTGCTTCCTTGATTTTCACTGGTAGCTTTATCGTCGCTTCAGTTCTCTTTCCCGCTTTCTCCAAGAGCCTGATAACGAACTCGTTCTTCTTCCCGTTTTCCGCTCTTTTTATCGTAAGGAGTCTGACATTTTCGGGTTCAACCTTGATGAAAGAATCCATATTTTCCAGCTTATGAGCGGGATAACCGGGCAATGGTCTATTGCAATAAAGGGGAGGGCAGCAGAATTCACTTGCGAACCGCTCTTGGGCTACGGGGTCGAAATGGTAATTCGTCGTGATGGCAAAGTGGAAGGTGAATTTATCAGGCATTGGATAAGGGCTTCTCAAAAATGAATTCTTTAATTCGTGTATTTCTCCGATATTAAGCAGGACTGAAAACAGAATGGGGATTCTGTCAAATTGGTGAGGTGCCCAGCGAGGAGTGCCAGCAAGCCAAAGAAAAGACTCACGAGAGGATATGACCACTCCATATCCATCACCTTCCCTTATCTCTATCCAGCGATATGCCGGTAGGGAGCTTATGTTTTGAGGAGGAAGATAATCATCCGGAACCTTTCTCGCCTGGAGGGGACCATCTACCCTAATCTGCATCTTTTCCCTATCTATCTTGAATGGGAAGGAAAGGAGGAAGGTTTCTCCCCCAAATTCTCCCTTCTTTAAATCCAGTGTGTTCACAATCTCTATTCTTTTTAGCCCTTCATATAGCCTTATCTCCGTGCGCGAAAGGGGAGAATTTTCCTTCTCTATAACGATTCTTTGCATTAAGTTCCCTTTCTCACATAGGATATTGCAACTAATTCCCTCCTCTTTCTTTACCGCTCCGATATAAGTCTCATTCGTTTTACCTATTAATAGCCCATTAAATATATATTCTTCTTCATTCCCGACGAGCTCTCTCTTCGCTTCCTTATCTAAAATACTCACAATGCGTCCATATGTATCCACCTCTACCCTATAGAACTCGTTCTCAATGAAACTCTCCTCTTGTCTCTTTAATAAGGGAAGGGAACCTTTGCCTTTCGTTATCTCAACCTGCTTATAGCCGAAGGATGGAAGGCTTAGCTTCAGAAAGATATTCTCTTCATCCAAAGCCTCAAACGGAATCGCTTCACCGCTTCGGACATCCCTTACCTCTAATTCTTGTCCCTTTAACTCTTTGGGTAGGTGGAGAAAGACGACATCCTCTCTTTCCCAGGGGAGAGGGTTGAAGATTACTGGACGGTCTTTGCTTACAGGGAAGGTTCTAAGGATGAAGTCTATTATATTGCTTGCAGAGGCATATGCTCTTTCAGCGGTGGCAAGTGATTCCCATTCTCCCTGTTTCACTTGTTCAAGCGTTGCTCCGTAATCGGTAGCCACTCCACCTCCTGCTGTATGTTCGTCGTATTCCCAAAGTGCTCTCCATCCCTTTTCCAAATCGTCCCAAGGATAGGGAACACCGAACTTCATCTCCATCATGCTTGACAATGTCTCAGCAATTGGTAGATATTCCTTTGCCCAGCGGGAGAGGGAATTTCCGTAGCCAAGGGAAGCCCTCACCATTTCCCATAATCCCGACCAATCACCTTTGTAAACAGGAAAATCTCCCTTTCGGGATTTTTCTATTTGGAAGAAGAACTCCTCCGGATTAGCTACGATAACCCCAGGCTTTTGCCCAAGAGAATTCCAATGGCGAGCGCAGGTAAGAACTTGTTGGGCGCCCGCTGAATCCATATTATCAAGGATGGAGGCGAGGACGATAATCGAATCGTGAGGGTAGCCCTCGGATTGAAGTTTTTCCAATTGAGCTTTTATCTTTTTCTCTTGTTCGTCAAGCTTTCCTGCATCAAAATGGCTCAAACCCCAATCCATAGCCTCTATATATGATGGACTTACCCAGGTTAGCACCTTCGCACCACCATCTCCCTCCCAAAGGAAAGGTCTATCTTTGAGGGGGACATCCGCTCCCTTTCCGATGAAGGAATTTATGCCTGTGAGGAAGTAGGGGATTCCGCTCTCTTTCAATATCAAGGGATAAGCGATTGTATAACCTGGGACATCGTTTTGTATTGCTACTTTAGGGAGGGGAAGATTGAGTTGCTGGCAAAGTTTGTAAGTTGGGTAGAAGAGCCGACAGGCTTCCTCAGGGGAGAGGACTGCGGAGTGCATTGTGGCTGGTGCGGCGCAGAGGTAAATTCTTCCCTGTTTGACGAGCTCCCTTAATTTATTTATCTTATCCTCGTCTTTCGTTCTTTTCAGCCATTCCTCAAGTTGCCAACTTGTCTCAATAGTCCATTTCAGGTCTGAGAATTTCTCGCATAGTTCAATAGCGTGGTCTATGCAATGTTTATAGCCGATGCCTACTTCATCTCTTGGCCAATTGAAGCCTATGTCAAGGTGGGTAAAGGTAATGAGATAGATGCGATTTATTTGGGGGTAGGAGAGAGGGATGAGGAGGGTGGAAATAAAAATAAAGGCAAGAAAATGACAGACCTCCTTCATAGGGGGGCACCTCTTTTTCTTAATATTTTGGGGGCTCGCCCCCTTATTATTAATCTGACTGTGGATTGAAATACCTATCGCACTTCTCTAATATGCTACGCCATTGCATCCACTTAGCGTGTCCATCTGCGAATACTAAGTTGGAGCCACCTGTGTGTCTTGCACCTTCATCGTTCTGCCTCTCAGGATAGCACTGGGCGGAACAAGCATTAGCCCAAATCACATGCTTTGCACAGGCGTTCATCATCACGGAATCGCCAGCAGCTACCAGCTCTGCGGGATGAGTCATTGATGCTAATTTAATTCCTCCAATCGGAGGTATTCCTCCACCGCCTCTCTTGATATATGAAAAATCCCAATAGCAAACCAGCCAGTAGTTGAAACCGACATCTATCCAGTGTCCAGCCCATTCAACGGGACAAGGTCTTCCTTTGCTGCCAAGCCAGCGGGTCAAGGGGTCTCTTATTCTGCCAACATTTCCCTCCGCTACCACATCGCTCATATCCGCTGAAGGACAGTCGTATACGGCGATGTTCTTTAAATAAGGCTGAATCTTGGCATGAACTGTGTACATAGGGTCGTCAGCGTTTGAACCTCCACCACAACCCCAGCACCCGAGGAGCGGGAATGTCTCATCCCAATCCTGGACATACATCATAAGAGCCTGCCCTAACTGCTTCATATTTGAGAGGCAGGCGGTTTTGCGAGCCTGCTCCCGAGCTCTGGAGAACACCGGGAATAGTATGGCTGCCAATATCGCTATGATAGCGATGACGACCAAGAGCTCGATTAATGTGAAACCTTTTCTCCGCATTTTTAAAACCTCCTTTTTATGGTTTTCCCCTATTTTGAAAAACAGGAAGACACAAGGGGTCAGCACCTCCCATTTTATTTTTCTATTATAAGCTCATTTCATAATAGCCTCAAGATTCGTGAACTGGTTAAAGGGTCCCAATATTAGTATATCCTTTTCCCTCTTATAAGTTAACTCGGCAACCCTATTTCCTTTGGAATCAAGCAAGAAGACGTGAGTTTTATCTATGTTCCAATTTGAAACGAGCGTTTTCGGTTTTATAATCACCTTCTTTCCAGCTCCAATTCTAATCCTCATTATTTTCCCTCCTTTTACCTCCATCTCAACCTCCACTCCTTGCTCATCGCTGAAGATATAGCCTGGCGCCTTTATGCTCGTTATAATCTTTCCTTCCTTTAACACTCTTTTCTGTTCAATCATTTTACCCTTTACAAAGAATCCATTTTGAGGGAGAAGAAAGCTCTCTCCTTGGTAATTAAATTTGTATGGTTTCTCCCCGAAATTGACTATGACAAATGTGCCATCAGAGAAGACTGTCTTCTGCACATCGTGGTCAGCTGTTAAGAATTCGTGGTTCACCATCTCCTTATCAGCGATTAGCTCATGAAGTTTACAGGTGTTCCGATAGCTTCTAAGGAAAACATCTCTATTAGATGACCAGGTTCTGCTCCAAAGGAGAGGGATTGTTCCATAGAGGATGTTAAATGCGTCCTTCTTAGCTGTAATTTCTGGCGCCGCATCCCAGAGAAAGTCGGTTGCATCGCCCCAATACCAAGTTGTGATTATGCAGTCGTGAAAGACAAGTTCCCAAAGGGGCGCTCGCCATTTATGTCCTATCCCCCACTTATCATAAAGCTCCCATTTGGGCAACTTATTTCCGAATGGGTCGCTGAATTCCTCATCCTTGGACTTCGGGCGGATGAGCTGACCAGCCGGCCAAGAGAAGTGGGCGGGGTTCCCGCTCATCATTCCTTCAACATAATCCAATACCGGAACAGCCCACCATATCCCATGCTCGCTGCCCACCACTAACCCAAGGGAACGAACATAGCGAAGTAACTCCACATTAGCTTCCCTCTTTTCACTTCTCGTTAGAGGATGTCTCTCATCGTAGCATTCATATAGTCCCTCAGCGGTAACTACATCAAGAAACCTTCCTAAGAAGGGATATTTCCTCAGAATATTCGGTATATTCACTTTCGCTGTTTCTATCCAGAGGGCGGGACAGCGCTTGTAAAATTGAAGCTTGGTATCCCAAGTAAATATTCCTTTCATTCTCTCTCCGTTTTGCATAAGTATAACATCTTCTGGAACCCTGCCATGAAGGGGGTCAACCTCGCTTTGACCTTCCTCAAGGGGAAGGATGTCAGTGTATACATCATATTCGCTCGTAACATAACCCAAGGAATTTGCGAACGCTATGTTTGCTGGTGTGCTTCTCCCTTGAATAAGCATCTTCTTAATGCCATAGGTTTTAGCTTCAAGGACGAAGGGCAAGTAAAGGGATGTATCCTCCCGCCAAAGCCCTTCTTCAAACCATACATCTGGAGCGCCAAAGAGGAGACGAAGGCGAGGATTCTTTTTGGTTTTTTCTCTTAATGTAACGAGCAACCCTTTCCCTTCAGCATACGATCGGTATGCTTTAGCGAGGGCTACATAGCCACCTCTGTCAGTGAAGTGATATATGACCTTTCTCTTATACGCAAACTTCCCTTTAGAGGCTTCCCAGCGGATTTGTGGCAAAACAAAATCCTTTCCTTTAAGTTGATAGCGATTGAAGTAAACAATGGCATCGTCGCTTGTTTCAATTATCAAGGCGTAACCGTTTCCCCTCTCAAGGTCGCATATGCCTATCCAAGGCATATCTAATCGGTCAGCTCCCCAACTATCAAAGGGGAATTCAGCAAATGGATAGACATGTCCATTGCAGTAGTCCGCTATAGCGACAACGCCTTTCTCCATCTCGCCCACGAAGGGTTCAAGGAAGTAAAGGTTTTCTATCCTTTCATCTTGTCTACCTATATCTACCGCGATACCAATCTGTGGAGCTTGGGAGGGCATCGTTATTTCAATTTCCACAGAGAACATGGCTCCGCTCGCTGAATTTAAAGTTGTCTTAAAGCTTAGACCATTTGGAATTAATCGGAAAGAGTGGAAAATAGAAGTTGAGGTTATTTTCTCTCTTATTGGCTGCCGCCAAATATAACCAATCCTCTTATCCCTCACGCTCAGAGTTCCTCTCCAATGGTCTATATAAAGGCAAAGGGTTTCGTTTTCCATTCTCCACAGATTTCCTTTCCTCTCCACCTTTATACTCGCGTAAAGGGAAGATAAGAGGAGGCAAAGAATGAAAACAAAGTTAATACCACGGATTGCCATTCTCAATTCTTTATTTGTTCTACTCGTTTGCATTTTATCACCATCATAATTTTAGATGAAATGATAAAATAATGCAAGCGTTTGCTAAAATTTCCTGATAATTATACAAGTATTGGATAAAAATTTCTATAATAAATTTAGTATGCGTAGGGTCATCTATGCCTTACTGATATTCATTGACCTTGTCCTATTACACGGGCAACGCTTTAACCTCTCTAAGCAAACCATTGCTTTTCTGGAATTTCAGGGTTCCATCCCCGAGGATGTTGCCACAAGAGGAATGGGTTATTCGGTTCAATTAAATGGCGAGACGATTATGTTCCCTCAAGGATGGGATAAAGGCTATATCCCTCATTTCATCCCTCTTAAAAAAGAAGGCAGATTATACAGGATTCTCTTCACCGTCCCTTTAGAGCTTAGGAAGGGGAACAACAACTTAATCCTCGCCTCCCGGAATGGAACCGCGAAAATTATTAAATTGCGGGAGAAAATAGACGCTGTTATTGAAAAGAAGGTAGAGCCAGTGGGGACGAATTATATCTTCTACCCAGATGAGTCTCCTAAAATCGTTTTCTCTTTAACCTCTGATAGAAAGATTGCCCTTGATGCTGAACTTATATTTTATGCAGTGTCCCTTGCCGATAATAAAGGGGAAGATGATTGGCGTCCGGGGTTGAGATTCGTTCCTACACAAGTTCTTGAACAAAGGAGATTAAAGCTTGATTTAGCGAAGGGAGAAAAAAATTTTGAGTTTCCCGCCCCAGCTAAGCGATATGGCACTGTTTCAGTATTTCTCGTCCTCTACCAAGGTGAGAAGATTCTTCCTCTCCACATTCTCAATTATGCGGTTGTGCACAAAAGAGACAGGGGATTCAAGGAGGAAGGATTGCTAATGGCGAGCTGTGGAGAGGCAAGTTTTCTCTCCGCTTTGAAGAAAATGGGGATAGATTGGGTGAGAAACGAGGTTGGTTGGGATGGTTTTGAGCCTGAGAAAGGAAAGTTCAATTGGGAAAGATATGATGAGTTTATGAACGAATGCAGAAAAGAGGGGATTTATGTTATGACGCTCACGGAGGGCGCTCCGGAATGGGCTAAACCGAAGGGTGATTTTATTGATATACCTTATAAGGATTTCAAGATAAAGTTGGATTGGTCGCCAGGTAGGGAACACTACGAGGATTGGAGAAACGCTTGGATTGAATATCTCAAGAGATATAAGGATGTGGTCAGGGCTTTGAATGTTTGGAATGAGCCTTGGGAGGGCGAGGGAATAAGTGGTTGGAAATCAACTGGCGAACATTATAGGGAGCTTTTGCGGAGGGTGAGGGAAGCGAGGGATTATGTTGATTCATCAGTCAAAATTGTCGCCGCCGATTCATCCCACAACACCGATTGGAAGCTTTTCTCTGCGGGGATGGAAAAGGAGATAGATGTGCTCTCCATTCATTACGAATTTCCCGTTCAATCATCCTATTCCTTTGCGATGGCTAAATTATATGGGAAGGAGGTCTGGGATACAGAGACTTGGTTGAACTGGATGGGCGATGCCTCCTGTTTGAGAGGTGTGCTCCATGAAATCTCGTTGGGAGCGAGAAAGGTTTCTCCCTTCGTAACAAACCTTCTATTTGATGAGAATGGATTCCCTAACACATCAGTTGCTTGGGCTTCCGCTCTGGCGAGGTTCTTGAACGATAAGAAGTTTATGGGTTCAGCCCATCCGGAAAGACCTCCTTTTGTCTTTCTATTTCAGGGTAAAGAGGAAAATGTGGCTGTTGCGACAACAACCCTCTGGACTCATTATCAATACCGCTATAGCTATCCCTGGGGGCAGTTCTCCGATTGCTCGGTCGTTATGCAACTTCCAAAGAAGGAGGAAGTGAGGGTTTACGATATGTATGGGAACGAGATTAAAATAAGGGAATCAAATGGGAAAATAGAAATTCCCATTGATAGCGCTCCCAAATACATCACAAGCTATATGAAATTTGAGCAGTTTAAGGAATTGCTCTCAAAGGCTACTTATCGAAATCTTCCTCCTGTAGAGATAAAAGTCCATCAGATAGGCAAGCCCTTGGAACGGAATCCCCAACTCAGAATAGATTTAAAGAATGTCCATCCCTTCACTATTGAAGGAGAAATGGAGGTCAGAGCTGAGGGTTTGGGATTTGATAAAAGTAAAGTGAGCTTTAGATTATCTCCGCTTGAGGAACGCTCCTTTTACTTGCGAATAATGAGAAAGACGAAGGAAATGGGGAATAATTACCCTTGTAGCGTTATCGTTAAAACTGAAGAAGGGATTTCCCTTTGGAAAGAGGATTTGGTTGTGGCAATCATCAAGAAAGGGAAGATAGAGGTTGATGGAGACCTATCGGATTGGGAAAAGATAGGAGCTGTTCCAATCATGCTTTCAAAGGTTTCGGGCGTGACTGAGACCTTAAAAGCCTGGTTTCCCTGGGAAGAGTTCTCCCGAAGGGCGCGGGATTTTACTGGCGAAGTAGCTTTTGCTTATGATGAGGAGAATATCTATGTTATGGTGAGGGTGAAGGATGTAAGGAGGGATTTTTTGCCTTCATTATTGAGCGGCAGAAATCTCCACAGGTTCCAGAATCCGCCGGGCGATTATGTTTATTACCAAGTTGGTCCCTTCCCCGGTGCCTCAGGTGATGTCTTCAAGCTATCCCTTTCTCCGTTAAAGGAGCATTATGATAGTAAATACGATGTTTTCCCGCCCAATTCACCCCTTCGGCGTTTGGGGCATTATATCTCCGCGCTCTACCAATATCTCCTATATCCGATAGAGGAGGGTGGAGGAGAAATTATGAGGGTTCGCACTCCGGATTTCTTCTATCTCCATCCTTTACCGATAAATTACGAGTTTTTGGCGAAAAATTGTAGGGTAGAGGGAGGAAAGATAGAGGTGAAGTTGGTGGAGGGTGGTTATATTTTTGAGGCACAGATACCTTGGAGCGAGTTTAAGGAAATTAAGCCGGAAGTGGGAAAGAGGATTAGGATGAGTTTCATAATTCAGAACGGCGATATGGGGAATGTCTTGGAGTTTTCCCGAGATAAAAGCCTATGCGGTATAAATACTTTGGATTTTGAGCCAGGTTGGGGCGCCAAGTATACAGCGGAAACCGAGTTTGAATTCGTGGAGTGAGGTGAATGCTATGAATTTGAGAATTAGAGGGAAAATCATGTGTTTGATTCTTCTCCTCACAATGCTCGCCATTTCTCAGGAATATCCTATTCGCCCCTACATTGACCCTTCCCAACTGGATGTCCCTTGGCCGAAGCACAGCTTTTATAAGATTCCCTGGAGGGCATATCTTGAGACGAGAAGGGGATATGATTTTCTCAATGGGATAGGCATATGCTACAATGTTCCCGAAAACGATGAATTGGCGATTCGCCTCCTTGCGGAGGCGGGTTTCAGGACATTCAGAATAGAGATTGGTTGGGGTAATGTCAGTTGGGATGAAAAGAAGCTGAACAATGAGGAGCGTTTAAGGGAAATCCTTTCCCTATGCAAGAAATACGACATCCGTCCCACCGTTCTCCTCAACGCTCACCACGGCGTTCCCTGTCCCATTCAATTCTTCCAAACCAAGCTCCAGTCCGATGCTCCTAAAGGGGCAAGAAGCGTCCGTCTGGCGAATACCGATAACATAGTTCCGGGAAGGAGCGGTCTATCAAATCTAACCGATTACTGGGCGGCCGAGGTTATAATAACCGAGGTTGATAAATCAACTGGCGAATGTAAATTGAGCAAACCCTTGCCCAAGGATTTGAAGACCAGCGATGATGTGTTAATTGCGACGCTAAAATATCTCCCCCTCCATCCCGTAGGGACGCCTGAATTTGAGGAAACAGCGAATGCTTGGGTGAGGTATGCATTGATGGTATGCGATTTGGTGAACGAGGTAGGGATAAATTCCTTTGATATTGAAATATGGAATGAGCTCACCTTCGGCTCAAATTTCCTTGAGAGAGGAATAAATAATTATTATGACCCTCCTAAAGTGCAATTCAGGGTGGATTTCCTCCATCCGGGAGGACACGCCTGGGAGCTGGCAAGGAGAACGATAGAGGCGGTAAAGAAAAAATATCCTCAGGTTCGTTGTATTTGGGGCTTTTCAAACACAACCTTTTTCCATACACCAATAGAGGAACTACCACCTATGACGGACGGGCAGAGCTATCATCCCTATGGGACGGGAACGAGGAGATTCCCCGAAGATGAGCAATATGGGGATAAGCCTGAGTTGAATTACGATGGCTATACGCCCAAATTCGTTATGAGGATGCCCGAGGGATGGGCACATACATTTATTCAGACGGAGTGTTTAATCCGCCTGATAAATCCCTCCGCCCGCCTGCGGCATCCGTCCCAAACGGAGAGATTTTATCATTATATAACGGAGCACGGCGTCGTTCCGCCAGAGTGTGGAATTAATGACGAAAAAGGAGCTTGGCTTCTTAAGGCGAAGACGGCTCTCCGCTCTTTTTGTCTCTGGTTGAACAAGGGAATAGATGTAATGCACTACTTCTGTGCCTACGACCAGAATCCACTGGGAATGGGGCTTCTCCCTTCCGAGCTTCCCAAATTACCAAAGGATGCGGAGTTTAATAAAGTTGCTACGCTCCCTATGAAAGCGGTGAGGAACTTACTCTCTCAATTCAAGGGAAGCGTTCCCTTAGAGAAGACAGATAAATTGGATGTTGATGTTGTGGGGATAGGGAAGCAGGGAGTCATTTTTGAGGGCGATGCTAACCATCCATCCCTCAAGGATGGAGATGTATTCGCTTTCCTCCCCTTTCAAGTGAATGGGGGGAAATATGTGATAGCAGTATATGTGATGAGCTATGATGTGACGAAAACTTTCAGTGGGGAGAAATACAAGTTAAACATCAAGGGGTTCGGGAAACCGATAAAAAGCGTTCGTTACTATGACCCTCTTTTGGGGAAGGATATCCCCTTAAAGGTTATAAAGAAGGGAAAGGAACTGGCTGTTGAAATATATGCCGTTGATTATCCTCGCCTACTTATAATATCGGGATGAGGACATTAACAGATTTTCCGTTCAATTCCGTAGAGAGGATTTAAGGGAGGAGTAGCTTTGATTTTCAGTAGGGGAGCTATTGATGGGAGGGATAACGCTCACGATAGAGCAAGCTCCGGGTTCGCTTATGATTTTTTATAAAAAGAGGTAGCGAAAGCGAAAAAGTTTCGATTTAAAATATTGACTTATTCTTCCTATATGCTATAATGATTAAGCGATTAATCAATGGCAAGATTAAAGGATATAGCCGAAGAAGCTGGCGTTTCAATAGCGGTTGTCTCTAAGGTCCTGAACAATAGCAGGACCAATGTGAGGGTTGGTGAGGAGTTACGGCGTAAAATAATCAAGATAGCCAAGGAACTTGGCTATCATCCTCATCCGCTGGCCAGGGGATTGGCTAAGGGGAAGACTTACAGCGTGGGAATCATATTCTCTTATCCGCCCCATCTTTTTCTGCGCGACCCATCAGCCTCCCAAATTGTAGCAGCGGTCTGGGATAAATTGAGCAGGTCCGGCTACAACATATTCCTTAAATCGGGGAAGGGTAAGCGTTTGGGCTTCTTCCCTTCCATAAATGACCTGAAGGGAAGGGTTGATGGCATTATAGCTATTGGTCCAGTGAGGGCTGATGACGAGGAAGTGGAAAAATGGAACGAAATGGATGTTCCTGTAATACTTGTGGGAAATCATCCGAAATTTAAGGGGAGCACTGTAGATGTAAACAATGAAAGGGGTGGCTATCTTGCCACGAAATATCTCTTAAGCCTTGGTCATAGAAGGATTGGTCTAATTACGATATCTCAGGAACAGAGCTTCGTTCGGGAAAGATATCTTGGTTATTTGAAAGCATTGAAGGAATATGGTATAGACCCGAGGAGCGAGTGGGTTAAAGTAGCGGAGATTGGAGATGAAGGAGGATATGAGGCTATGATGAGGCTTTTGTCAGCTGCTGAACCGCCCACTGCTGTATTTGTGAGCGCTGGCGTATGCGCGAGAGGGGCTTTAGAGGCGATAAAAGCGGTTGGTTTAGAGGTTCCTAAAGATATATCATTCGTCGCTTTTGATAGGTTTATGGAGAATTTCCCAAGGGAAATCTCAATCACCACAGTGGAATGGTCTTTCTACAAATTGGGTTTGCTTAGCGCCTCCGTTTTACTTAATCTCTTGAAAGGGAAGATAATGGGACCAATTAACAAGCGATTGCCTATTAGGCTTGTAATCGGTGCTTCAACCGATAGACCAAAAGAAAACCAAAAAGAAAGGAGGTGAAACGGAATGAGAAAGCGTGGCTTTACCCTGATAGAATTGCTCGTCGTGATAGCGATTATCGCTATCTTGGCGGCAATTCTCTTCCCGGTTTTCAGCCGGGCGAGAGAGCAAGCACGCAAGTCCGCCTGCTTAAGCCATGCGAAGCAGATAGGCTTGGCAATCCAGATGTACGCCCAGGATTGGGACGAGAAGCTCCCAAGCTGGCTAACTCCCTGTCATGGCGGCTCTCCTTCCGCCCTTACCTGGTGGGAGCAGATAGGTCCCTATGTGAAGAACTGGAAGATATACGAGTGCCCCAGCGCTGGACAAAGCGAGTGGAACTCCAATTGTTGGCCGAGGCAGCCGGAGCCCGGGTTCATAAATAATTATGGATACAATGTTTCGGTTATGTATCCGCCCGGTTCTGCTTCCTCACCTGGTTGTCCTATTCACGATAAACCTATTGGCAGCCTATCTGCGATGCAAGCTCCCGCGGAAACACTCGTTGTCGCGGATTGTCTGCAGAATTTCATACAGCCTCATCAGTGGCTTACGGACATATGGGGGCTTCTCACAAATGTTATCTTAGCTAATATGTGGGGAGGTTCCTCGCCGGAGTTCACCTGCGGGTGCCCACCCACGGTAGTAGATATGGAAGCGGCAGCGAAGAAGTATAGCAGGCATACCGATGGAGCAGTGTTGATATTCGCCGATGGGCATGCGAAGTGGTATCAATGGAACCAGATTAGAGAATACAGCAGAGGCGGAACTATAAGGGCTTGCGCTGCCTCCATCTATTGATGGTCTGGGGGCGATACCGCAAGGTGTCGCCCCCTAAATTTTATACTGCCATCTGCTTCAATAGTTCTATCCTCTTCTGAATAGGTGGATGGGTGCTCCATAGGTCAGCCCAGAATCCTTCCGATTCCCCTATCGCCCTCTTCAGAGGGTCAGCTATGAAGAGATGAGCCGTAGCAGCGCTCCCCAATTTCCCCGCTGGCGCCTTAGCTATCTTCTCCAAGGCGCTTGCTAAACCAAGGGGATTTCTCGTGAACATAGCGCTATGTGCATCCGCTATATATTCCCTACTACGGGATACCGCGAGGAAAACCAGTTTGGCTATTATGGGAGCGACTATTAGAAAAAAGAGAAAGAGTATGAAAAACAAACAACCCGCCCTATTACCTACTCCTTCTCCTTCTTCTCCTTCATATCCCCTCATGTATTGAAGACGCCAGCCGATTTCACAGAGGATTATTATCGCTCCCAGAAGAGCTGCTGTAATCGTCATCGTGAGGATGTCTCTGTTTTTTATATGTGCTATCTCATGCCCTATGACTCCCTGTAATTCCTCTCTATTTAATAAATCCAGAAGGGAGCTAGTGACACATATGGAAGCGTGTTGTGGGTCTCTTCCAACAGCGCAAGCGTTGGGAGCGTCGCTATCAATTACATAAACCCTTGGGCGAGGAATGCCCGCAGCAATTGACATCTCCTCAACTACATTCAGGAGGGTCATCTCTTTTATGCTTTCCAGGTTCAAACCGCGCGCCCCCAAGGAGCGAAGGATGATGTTATCTCCCTGATAATAGGATACTATGCTCTGAATCGTGGCGATGAAAATGGCTATGGATGTGAAGAGAGGAAAGGAAAATTTACGGGGAAAGTGCAGGTAGAAATAATCAACGAGGAATCCGATGAGCCCGAGCAGGATGAAGAAGAAGAAGATTAGGAAAAAGGTTTTCCTGCTATTAGCCTCCGCTATGCTATAAAAGGTGACACTCATCCCCCGAAATTCAGATTCTCAAATCTACGCTTGGCGGTTGCGCTTCTTCCTCTACCTCCATTCGGAAGAAAGGTTTGGGTTGAAAGTTGAAGAGGCTGGCTATTATAGAATTGGGGAAGACCTGTAGCGATGTGTTGTAATCCATAACCATATCGTTATAGAATTGGCGGGCGAAGGCGATATTGTTCTCGGTATGGGTCAGTTCCTCCATCAGCCTCGCCACCTGCTCGTTTGCCTTCAGTTCGGGATAGTTTTCCACGAGGGCAAAGAGCTGGCGGAGTATCCTGCTGAGTTCTCCTTCTGCTTGTCCCGCTTCCTCTATTCCTCCTGCTCTAACCGCTCTGCTCCTCGCCTCCATTACCTTCTCCAAGGTCCCCCTCTCATATTTCATATAGCCCTTAGCCGATTCAACGAGGTTGGGGATGAGGTCGTGTCTTCTCTTCAGCTGAACATCTATTTGGCGCCAGGCGTTGTCAACCCTAACCCGCTTCCTAACCAGGCTGTTGTAAATGGCTATTGGCCATACGATGAAGATAAGCACCAGCAGGACAACGATGATTACCACCGCTCCTGTCAATCTTTTCACCTCCAAGTAAATTGTAAAGAATTTTGTGAAAAATAACAATTATTTAATCTATTATTCCCCTTTTTGATAGGCATTTGTTTAGGAACCAAAGCTCCATTGGACATCCTAAGCATCTTCTGGGGTCGCAAAAGGGAGGAATGTAGTCGTTATCTATTGACAATTTAGCGATTTCAACGAGTTCTCTTCTTATATCCTCTGCTGTTTTACCAAAGATGTCTGCGGGAGGCTCTGGATGAGAAGCGCTTCCCCAGAAAATCTGGGGATATTCCTTTTTGTTGAAGAATAAGGGTCTTGTCATTGCGATGTCGCAGGGCTGAGAAAGAAGGAACCAAGGTTGGGGTAGATTATCCTTATTTTCCTTCAGCCTCGTTACCGCTTCTCGCCCTAAAATGTTAGCAAGGCGAGGATATTTCTTTCTCAAGATATTCTTCAATTTGAAGAGATACCCCATTTCCTTCTTGCGTTCAGTAAGGACCTCACTCAACCAATGATTAATTGATATCCCTTTTTTAAATAAAATCTCTGCCCTAATAGCTTTAACAAGTTCCGGGAATATTTTCTGAACCGTTTGGATTTGTTCCTGTCTTTGCTTCCAATTCCTGTATTCCCAAGATATGCCAGAAGAGATAAAAAAATTTAGAGTTTCTGGATTAACCAAGATAATGATATATGGTCTTCTTTCACCTAAAGCGGATTTAATAAGCTCTTCGGGAAGCAATTCCGGGCGTGTTCTCGTGAGATATCTCAAGGCGGAGGGGAAGCTCCTGATATTAGTTATTTGGGAAACTATGACGAACCTTCCTCCATAATCAACTTTTATTGTTTCAAATAGTTCCTTAGAATTAATCGCTTTTTGGAAGTCTTCTTGAGAACGCTCAAAAGCTTTGACTACCAATGATAGCCATTCCCTCCCCACATCCTCCTCCATATAACAAAGGAGATGAAAGATATTCCTCAAAGCGTCAAGCTTTTCCGGCTCTTTTATGTTCTCCAACCAATTGTTCAGACTGTTCTTAGCTAGGCTATCCGGGTTGCGAGATAGGAAATCAGATACTGTTTCACGGAAGATTTTCTGCCCCCTCTCTAAATTTTTATCTTTATAGAGGAAGCTATCCATAAGAGGAACGAACCAGCGCTCGTAGACCTCTCTATCTGGGAGGTCCAAGAAGCTATTTATGGTGCCTAAAGCCCTCTTTATGTCCATCTCTCCCGTATCTTTATGGAAGTCCCCATATCTCACCAATGCTTTCCATCTCTCCATCCTTTCCTCATCAAATCCTGCAATTCCCTTTGCCTCGGTAAGAAGCTCAAAGGAAGAAACCTGCATCGTTTTTAACTGTTCCTCATTTAAAATCTTTTCAATTAGGTGTTGGGAAAAGATTTCCACTTCTCCCTCTCTTGGCTCTTCGGAGGGATAGGTGTCAACGAAGATAATTTTGTCTGCTTTCCCCTCGTATTCCTTTGCTTTCTCGACTCCGAACTCTATTCTATCTACTTCGTCCAATATCTCTAAGAAACGAATGCAGCTGCCAGCATCCAAATCTATCTTTTTATGCGTTATTCCTACTCGCATTCCGCTCATCTTGAAGAGAAATACTTTAGAGAGCCACATTCACCTCCCTTGCGATTTCCCTTACATACTCTCCCGCTATGATATATTCCTCTTCACTTGATAGATGCTCCAGCATAATGGGAACATCCTGCGGTAATTTGTTCAATTCCCACAGGAGGGTTCTGTAATCAAGCTTTCCCAAGCCGGGGCGAACTTCCTCGAGGTGAACAAGGAACGACTCTTTAAGGATGACATCCTTAATATGACAGCTTTTTATATAAGGTCCGAGCTTCTCAACACATTCCTTGATGAAATCGCTGTTGAAGAAGTAGCGCCTTGGGCTGTTTATCATATTAACGATGTCCAAATGGACTGCAAATTGCTTTCTATCTATAGCTTTGAGCAGGCGAATATACTCATCTGGAGAATCGGGGTACATCCAGGGCATAGTTTCCAGGGTGTAGAAAGCGCGTATCGGCTTCACATCGTCTATTATTTCCCTGATTGTATCAACTATCATTTGAAATGTTTCCCCTTTAAAGTCATCCTCGCAAGGACCGTCCCATTTCCGCCCTCTGGAGCCTGCGATGTTAACGCAACAGAGGGCACCAATCCTATCGGCTAAATCCAATTGACGTTTGCAGAATTCAATTGCTGAACGGCGTTCCTCCTCATTGGAGCTCAGGGGATTGCTCCAGGCTCCTACCTCTGCTATGACTATGTCGGATTTCCGAGCGATTTCCTCATAAGCTCGCACTACCTCATCGTTTGCCGAGCTATCAACAGGGCAATAACCAGCCCTATAGCCGTATTTCCTCAGAAGGTTAATCCATTCCTCGGGTTCGCTATAATCTCCGAAAACAGGACCTCCTAATCTCACGAAAATCACCTCTTTATTATAGCAAAAATTTTGCTTCTTGTGTATTATATTAAAAAAGGAGGTTATCATTATGGAAGATGATATTTACGATGTGGCTATAATAGGAGCAGGACCAGCTGGTCTCACTTCCGCTATATATACAGCGAGAGAGCGGTTGAAAACGCTCGTTTTGGAGAAGGCTATGTCCGGTGGATTGCCGGCTACCACGGAGATGGTGGAGAACTACCCGGGATTTCCCGAGGGCATAGGTGGAGTAGAGCTGATGAGGAGATTCAAGGAGCAAGCGGAGAAGTTCGGGGCGGAGATAAAGGAATTCTCCGAGGTGAAGAGGATTGAGCAGGAGGGAAAGATATTCAAGTTAACGACCGATTTCGGCACTTTCCGAAGCCACACCGTGATAATCGCCTCTGGAAGTGTTCCAAAGAAATTGAATGTGCCGGGCGAGGATAAATTTATGGGAAGAGGGGTTTCCTATTGTGCTATCTGCGATGGTCCCTTCTATCAGGGTAAGGATGTGGCGGTCATCGGGTGCGGGAACTCTGGCTTACAGGAGGGAGAGACGCTTTTAAAATATGTGAACAGCATAACATTTGTAGAGTTTCTCCCCTACATCCCAGCTGAGAAAATCCTTCAGGAGAGGTTGAAAAATGAGCCAAAAGCGAAATTCCTCCTCAATCATACTGTAAAGGCTATAAATGGGGATGAATTCGTTCAATCAATAACGGTTATAGATAGAGAAAGCAGGGAGGAAAAGGAAATAAAAGTTGACGGGGTTTTCATCTATGTGGGTTTCCTGCCCAATACCCAATTCTTAAGAGGATTTGTTGAGCTTGATAAAAATGGGTACATAATAACTGATGAAGCTATGCGGACATCAAGGGAGGGAGTTTATGCGGTTGGGGATGTGCGTTCAAAGAAAGTCAGACAGATTTCCGTTGCTTGTGGGGAGGGAACGATTGCCGCTATCGCTGTTAGGGATTACCTGAGGGAAGGAAGGTGATGGATGTGGCAAGAGAGGATTTAGAGGAAATCTTCTCCTTATATAAGAGGCACATAAATCCCTATTTAGCCGACCTCCTTCGCTTCGCTGGCTTTGATAAATTAGAATGGGAGGCGGAGGGTTGCATAATCAAAGATAGCGAGGGAAACGAATACATTGATTGTTTAGGAGGTTATGGCGTTTTTTCACTCGGTCACCGTCATCCAAAGGTCCTTGAGGCAGTGGAAAGGCAGCTACACCTTATGCCCCTTTCTTCAAAGGTGTTTATAAATCCCTTACAGGCGAGGCTTGGGGAAAGGCTTAGCGAGATAACTCCGGGAGATTTGCAATGCGTTTTCTTCTCCAATAGCGGGACAGAGGCAGTTGAGGCTGGATTAAAATTCGCTAGGATGTATACTGGAAGGAAGAAATTTGTCTCCGCTCTCGGCTCATTTCACGGAAAGACATTCGGCTCGCTCTCCGTTTCGGGAAGGGATATATATAAGAAGCCGTTTGAGCCCCTACTTCCCATTTGCGAACAGGTTCCCTTCGGTGATGCGGAGGCGTTGGAGAAGGCGGTTGACGAGGAGACAGCTGCTGTCATACTTGAGCCGATACAGGGCGAAGGTGGGGTGAATGTTCCACCTGACGATTTCCTCCCAAGAGTGAGGAAAATTTGCGATGAGAGGGGAGCGCTTCTTATCTTGGACGAGGTCCAGACTGGTTTGGGGCGTTGTGGAAAGATGTTCGCCTGCGAGCTCTGGGGCGTTGTGCCCGATATTATGTGTTTAGCGAAGGCATTGGGAGGTGGGGTTATGCCGATTGGCGCTACGATTGCCCGTTCCCAAATTTGGAAAATCTTTCAAGATAACCCCCTAATCCACTCTTCCACATTTGGTGGAAATCCCCTTGCTTGTTCAGCTGCCCTGGCTGCGTTGGAGGTTATAGAGGAGGAGAAGCTTCCCCAAAGGGCGGAAGAGCTCGGCAATTATCTTCTTAGAGAGTTGCAAACAATAAAAGACAGGTTTCCCCAGCTCATAAAAGATGTAAGGGGGAAGGGATTGCTCTTGGGCGTGGAGTTCAGCGACGAGGACATAGGGCTCCTAACGATAACTTTCTTATTAAAAAGAGGCGTTCTTGTGGCTTATGCGCTTAATAATCCAAAAGTTATGCGCATTGAACCGCCCTTAATCATCAGCGAGGATTTGCTATCTCGGGTTGTAGAAGCGATTAGTGATTCTCTTGCGGATGTGGGGAAAGTGCTCCTTGGAGGTTAGAGGGGTTTTGTGGTGGAGCCTATCCTTAGGCGAACGGGGATTCTCTTCTTGATTGGTGTTTTTCTCTCCCCATTTATCACCTTGAAGAGAACCATCGCGGCGTAAAGACCGAGCCTGTAGAAGGGTGGAACTATGGCGGTGGGCTGGATTTCCATCAAGCTGGAAGGATACTCTTGAAGAGTTATAAGGGATATATCGTCGGGCAAGTTCAAGCCGGTATCCCTTATCGCTCGTAGTGCGCCAACTCCCATAAGACCTGTTGAGGCGAATATCGCTGTTGGCTTTTCCTTTCTCTGTAAGAGCTCAAGCGTAGCTCTATACCCTTCCTCTGTTGTTACCTCTCCGATAAAGACATTTTCTTCATCGTAAGGCAAATTGTTTTCCTCCAAGGCTTTCCTATATCCCGCGAAGCGTTCCTCACCGTAGCTGTAATAGAGAGGACCGCCGAGGAAGGCTATGGATTTATGACCAATTTTCGCTAGATAATCAACTGCCTTATAACCCACAGCGTAGTTATCTATATCTACACAGCTTATCTTTTTCGCATCCTTGTAATTTCCGATAACAACCGCTGGCAAATCTCCTTCATCAAGTTCCCTTATCCTCTTATCATCTTGTTTAATCGGTCCCGCCACTATTGCGCCATCAGCCTCTCCCTTGTGTAGCTTTCTCCTCAGAGGCAAATCCCTGCTTACCTCAAGGGGAGGAATTAAGAGAAGTCTCATTCCGCTCTCCGCTATCTTTGTGCCCACGCCAAGGAGTATTTGGGAATAGGGGATATCGGCGAAGAGATTTAAAACCGGTTGGAGGAAGAGGATGGCTATTGTTTCCGCTCTCCTGCGGGCGAGGCTTTGGGCGGCTCTGTTTGGGGAGTATCCAAGTTCCTTTATCGCTGCCCAAATCCTCTGTTTAGTCTTCTCGCTCAAAGGGACGGGCACATTATTTATCACGAAGGAGACGGCGGTAACCGATACACCCGCTTTCTTGGCAACATCCTTAATTGTGGGCATTTTGCTCTAACCTCCTTATTTGTGCCTCTACTCTTTCGAGTCTATCCCTTGTAGGTGGATGGGTGCTGAAGAAAACGGCAAGTTTGGAGGGTTTTCCCTTTTCATCCTTCAAGAGCTTTTGGAAGAAGCGAACTGCTCCCTTGGGGTCATATCCCGCTTTATAAGCGAGTTGAACACCCCAATAGTCAGCTTCGTATTCGTTATCCCTTCCATAGCCAAGGAAAACCATATCCCTCGCTAAAGAGAGCATCTTTGACCATCTTTCGTTCTTGCTGATAACCGCTATAGCTATATCGGTTTTGAGCTCCCTTTCAATCATTTTCGCTGCGTGTTTTGCAACGACATGACCTACCTCGTGCCCGATGGCGAAGGCGAGGGCGTCTTTATCGAAGTTTATATATTCTATCAACCCTTTATTCACGAAAATGAAACCGCCTGGGGCGGCCATAGCGTTTACCTCGTCTGTATTGAGGACTTTGAACTCATACTTTACATCCTTGCGTGGAGCGACTTCCGCAATCTTTTTTCCGATTTCTTGAACTGGGTCGTTGAATTTTGGGTCTTGATTTACCCCGTAGCGTTTTTCCACTTCAACCGATACCTCCTTACCCAGCTCAACTTCCTGTTCCGTGCTAATGGAGAGAAGACTTTTTCCTCCTACCTTACCGAAGAGGAGGAAGAGGACCAAAAGTCCGGAAACAATATCTTTTGTGCTTATTCCGGCAATTGTTATCATTTTTTATCACCTTTATAAATATATTTCCAAATATCGTTGATTTTCGTTTGTATTTCCTGCCAAAAGTTTTTATTGTTTTCCTCCTTCAATCTATCAAGAGCTCTTTCCACACATTTTTTTGCCTCTTCCTTATTTCCCTTGTCAATCCATTTCAGGGCATCTTGGAGGTCCTTTTTCAGAAGGAGGTTAGTGATGCCCGGCTGGGAGAGAGAGATTTTTCTCTCCAATCTCAAAGTGCGCTCGTAGGCGAGGATTGAAAGAGCGAGCGCACAGATTAACAGGAGACCTGAAATCAACCTCAACATGGACATTCAAGACATTGTTTGTTAAAATTATAATTGGTATTGAGAAACAATGCAAGCGTATTGACTTTAAGGAGATTTTCGTTATAATTTTAATGTTGACGAAGAGGGAATTACCGTTATAATATAATAGTGCCAAATAGTTTCTTGACAAGCGCAGGCAAGTAGGCTAATATATAAAAACGGGACCCTTAGCTCAGCTGGTTAGAGCGTACCCCTGATAAGGGTGAGGTCCCTGGTTCGAATCCAGGAGGGTCCACCAGCGGGGACGTAGCTCAGTTGGGAGAGCGTCTGCTTTGCACGCAGAAGGTCGGCGGTTCAAATCCGCCCGTCTCCACCAGAGGGAAGGAATTGCATTTTGAAAATTGCATAGGGAAAGGATTGTCCTTGGCATCAAGTTAGTAAGGGCATACGGAGGATGCCTTGGGGCAAGAAGCCGATGAAGGACGCGGCAGGCGGCGAAACGCTCCGGGGAGGTGCGAGCAACCGATGATCCGGAGGTCTCCGAATGGGGAAACCCGGCGCAGGGAAACCTGCGTCACCGCCCTCGTTAGAGGGCGGGGGGCACCGGGCGAACTGAAACATCTTAGTAGCCCGAGGAAAAGAAAGCAACAGCGATTCCCCGAGTAGCGGCGAGCGAAAGGGGAAGAGCCCAAACCCACTGGGTGCAAAAGGCTGTGGCCGTTGCTCAGTGGGGGTTGTAGGCATCCGTCATCCTGCTTCCACAGGAGCAGGGGGAAGTTACAAAGGACCTGCTTAGCCGAAGTGTCCTGGAAAGGCACGCCATAGAGGGTGATAGCCCCGTAGGCGAAAAGCAGTGTCCCTTCCCGACGGATAGCCTGAGTACCCCGGGACACGTGAAACCCTGGGGGAAGCAGGGAGGACCACCTCCCAAGGCTAAATACTTCTTGCCACCGATAGCGCATAGTACCGTGAGGGAAAGGTGAAAAGAACCCCGAAAGGGGAGTGAAATAGAACCTGAATCCGTATGCCTACAAGCAGTAGGAGCCCTACGGCCCTAAAGAGGGTCATGGGTGACTGCGTGCCTTTTGCAGAATGAGCCGGGGAGTTGCTTGGTGTCGCTCAGGTTAAGCGCTTCAGGCGCGGAGCCGTAGCGAAAGCGAGTCCGAATAGGGCGAATGGGGGCTTTTGCTCCCAGGGTGGCACTAAGCAGACCCGAAACCGGGCGATCTACCCATGCCCAGGGTGAAAGAGGGGTAAAGCCCTCTGGAGGCCCGAACGGGTTAGGGGTGAAAACCTATCCGATGAGGTGTGGGTAGTGTGGGTGAAATGCCAATCGAGCCCGGAGATAGCTGGTTCTCCCCGAAATGCATTTAGGTGCAGCCTCACGGGTTGAGTTTCGGAGGTAGAGCACTGGATGGGCTAAGGGGCCTGCCAGCCTACTGAACCCAACCAAACTCCGAATGCCGAAACTCGGACCGTGGGAGTGAGTCTACGGGGGACAAGCTCCGTAGGCGAGAGGGGAACAACCCAGACCGCCAGCTAAGGTCCCTAAGTCTCGGCTAAGTGGTAAAGGAGGTGGAACGGCGAAGACAGCCGGGAGGTTGGCTTAGAAGCAGCCATCCTTTAAAGAGTGCGTAATAGCTCACCGAGCAAGTCGTTCCGCGCCGAAAATTCACGGGGCTTAAGCCGAGCACCGAAGCTGCGGGAGCTTCCTTTTAGGAAGCTCGGTAGGGGAGCGTTCCCTGTGCAGAGAAGGCTCAGCGTAAGCGGGGCTGGAGCGCAGGGAAGTGAGAATCCCGGCATGAGTAGCGAAAAGAGGAGTGGAAATCTCCTCCGCCGAAAGCCTAAGGGTTCTCAGGGAAGGCTCGTCCACCTGAGGTTAGGCGGTCCTAAGCCGAGGCCGAAAGGCGTAGGTGATGGGTAGCCGGTTGATATTCCGGCCCTTCCTCTGCGGCGTTATGAGCTATGGGGTGACGAAGGTTGGAGGGCTGTCACGCAGTTGGTTTTGCGTGTTCGCCTGTAGGCAAGGCGGGATAGGAAAATCCGTCCCGCGGCGGCTTTTCAGCCGCGACTTGCTGGCAGGCGAGGAGCAGCGGGGAAACCCAATGCGAACCAGCCTGAAGACCTTCCAAGAAAAACCTCTATGCCAGTCGCAGGGGAAACCGTACCCCAAACCGACACAGGTAGGCAGGCAGAGGATGCCAAGGCGCGCGGGATAACCCTCGCTAAGGAACTCGGCAAATTGGCCCCGTAACTTCGGGAGAAGGGGTGCCCTTGGAGGTGGATGGCTGAAACGCCATCTGCTTCTGGGGGTCGCAGCGACAAGGCCCAGGGAACTGTTTATCAAAAACACAGGTCCTCGCTCAACCCGAAAGGGGATGTATGAGGGCTGACGCCTGCCCAGTGCCAGAAGGTTAAGGGTGGAGGTTAGGAGGGTTTCTGCCCTCCGAGGCTTCTACCTTAAGCCCTGGTAAACGGCGGCCGTAACCCTAACGGTCCTATGGTAGCGAAATTCCTTGCCGGGTAAGTTCCGGCCCGCATGAAAGGCGTAATCACCTGGGCACTGTCTCGGCGAGGGACCCGGCGAAATTGTGAAATCCGTGAAGACGCGGATTGCCTGCGGTGGGACGGAAAGACCCCGTGGAGCTTTACTGCAGCCTGGCGTTGGATTTTGAGATACTATGTAGAGAATAGGTGGGAGCCTTCGGGCGCCAGTGGAATACCACCCTTAGTATCCCGAAATCCTAACCGAGGCCTATCCGGCAACGGGACAGCGCTTGGTGGGCAGTTTGACTGGGGCGGTTGCCTCCTAAAAGGTAACGGAGGCGTCCAAAGGTCCCCTCAGCACGGTCGGAAATCGTGCGTAGAGTATAAGGGCATAAGGGGGCCTGACTGCGAGGCCTATAAGCCGAGCAGAGGCGAAAGCCGGGCCTAGTGATCCCCTGGTGGCGCGTGGAAGCGCCAGGGCTCATCAGATAAAAGCTACCCCGGGGATAACAGGCTGATCTCCCCCAAGAGTCCACATCGACGGGGAGGATTGGCACCTCGATGTCGGCTCATCGCATCCTGGGGCTGAAGAAGGTCCCAAGGGTTGGGCTGTTCGCCCATTAAAGCGGTACGTGAGCTGGGTTCAGACCGTCGTGAGACAGGTCGGTCCCTATCCTCCGCAGGCGCAGGAGACTTGAGGAGAGCCCTCCCTAGTACGAGAGGACCGGGAGGGACGGACCAATGGTGTACCAGTTGTCTCGCCAGGGGCAAACGCTGGGTAGCCATGTCCGGAAGGGATAACCGCTGAAGGCATCTAAGCGGGAAGCCCCCTCCAAGATAAGGTCTCCCACTGGGTCAACCAGGTAAGACCGCGGCAAGAACAGCCGCTTGATAGGCCAGAGGTGTAAGGCGGGCAACCGCTTTAGCCGACTGGTACTAATCGGTCGAGGACTTGATGCTAAGGCTACAATCCTTCCCTATGCAACTTTCAGAATGCAAAGCCTATCCCTTTTTATATTATCCTCTTTATAAATCCCAAACTCCTCGGGTCCAATAACGACCAATCCTCTATCTCATAGTATATGTTGTCTATATCAACTATTATCAATCGCCTCTCGCCCATATCTATAACGCTACTATGCAAACCCCAAGTGAGAAACTTCCTCTCCCCTATCTCCGTCTCAACTATCCACTCCGTGAATCCATAAAGGTCCTTTAAAGACCTTATCCTCTTTATCTTAGCGATGTAATATGTCCTTTCAAGTTCTTCCTCTACCACCCTCCTTGATTCTGGGTCAAGCATTTCTAAATCCGTTATCACGCCAATCTCCTGCCCAAACTGCTCCTCATTCCTATAATCGCCATTCCAAACACTTATATACTTCGTCGGATTCGTAAGCGGGAATAACCGCCTCAGTATAACCTTGGAAAACTCGCCTAAACCCTCAACCCATAGCTTGACAACTCCGCCAGAAGTCCTCTCAAATCTCGTGGTGTTGGGAGGGAAGAAAAGGGGTCCTATATCTCTTTCTTCTATCTCTTCCCTTTTCACCGCCCACTGCTCGGGTCCGCTTATAGGACCAGCCTGCAATTCCACGAGCTTTTTATACTCCCCATTTCGTGAAAGGAGCTCTTCATTCGTCCCTTGCTCAACTATCCTTCCTCCCTTAAGAACGATTATCTTGTCCGCTATTCTCAAAGTTGAGAGGCGATGGGCTATGGCAAAGGTCGTCCTCCCCTTGACGAGGCGAGCGAGGGCTTCCTGTATCTGCTTCTCCGCCTCCGTATCAACGGCGGATGTAGCTTCATCTAAAATCAGAATGCGAGGATTATGCACTAAAGCACGAGCTATAGCTATCCTCTGCCTCTCTCCTCCTGATACCCTTGCACCTCGTTCTCCTACAACAGTATCGTATCCCTCGGGGAAATAGGTTATGAAATGATGGGCATTTGCAGCCTTTGCTGCCCTTATTATCTCCTCAGGACGGACATCCAAACGGGAATAGGCGATATTCTCGGCTATTGAACCTCGGAAAAGGAAAGGCTCCTGGGGAACGAGTCCAATCTGGCTGCGAAGGTCGCGCAAATTGATATCCCTTATATCTACTCCATCTATGAGAATTTGTCCCTCGGTTGGGAGGTAGAATCGGCAGATCAGATTTATAATCGTCGTCTTTCCCGCTCCGCTCGGACCGACTATCCCGACCATCTCGCCTGCCCTAACCTTCAAGTTTATATTGTGAAGGATTGGCTGATATTTGTCGTAGCCAAAAGTGACATTGCGGAACTCCACATTTCCATAAATATATGGGAGGGAAATCTTCTCCCTATTGTCCTCCAATTCTTCCGTCTCCATATCCATAATCTCAAATACCCTTTCGGAAGCGGCGAGGGCATTTGCTATGCTGTTGCTCATATTCATCACGACTTGCAGGGGTCCGAAAAGCATTCCCAAGGCGCTTAGGAAGGCGAAAAGGGTTCCCGTGGATATCTGTCCGCCAACTATATCCTTTCCTCCAAAATAAAGGACTATCAGAGATGTGGAACTTATCAGGAGGGAAAGGATGGGGGCGAAGGTTGCTTGTGTCTGCTCCGCACGAGTGGCAGCCTCAAAGAGGGCGTTAGCCCTCCTATCAAACCTGTCTTCCTCCTTTTTCTCCTGTGCGAAAGCCTTCACTACCCTTATCCCGGAAAGGGAGTCGCTTAGCACGGCTACGAATCTGCTCCATCTATGCCATAGCCTGCGAAAGTTCATATAGATGTAGCCCCAAACGAAGCCAACGAGGAAGAGTATTAGGGGAGCGGGGAGTAGGGTGAGAAGGGCAAGACGCCAGTTCATCTGTAGGAGTATAGCACTTATACCGATGAGAAGGAGGATGTTAACAGCGAAGTGATGTATGTCGTTGGCGAGGAATCCCTGCAGGGCGCCTGTATCCTGAGTTATGCGGGATATAAGAGAGCCCGTGGGATATTTGTCGTAGAAGGTAACGGATAGCTGCTGGAGGTTTTTGAATAAGGCGGAACGGAGGTCGTAAACTATCTTCTGACCCGTCCTCACCGTCAATCTTCCACGCAAAATCGTGAGCGTGGTGTTTATAATCCGAAATGCGAGAAGGACCAGGACCATTACGCCGAGCATAAAGCTGAGATGCTTTAGCTCGGCAGCACTTAATGGTAACCCCTTATGGAAATGAGCATCAGCGGGAACGAAAACGTGGTCCATCAAATAACGGTTGAGGTAGATTGGAACAAGGTCTAAACCTGTTATGAGAAGACTGATTGCTCCCGCTAGGGCTAATGACCATTTATAGGGCTTTGCGTAGGTTAGGAGGCGGCGCAGGACTTGCCCCTTGGGTAAGCAGCGAGGGCATACTTTTGAGCCACGAGGAAGGGGTAGCCCACACTTGGGACACTTGCGCTCTTCCTCCTCGGGAGGAATCTCGCTCTTCCCTTCTTTGAGCAAGGAGATGTCCCTTGAAGCAAGGGCAAATTGAGGAGCAAGCACATTGGAGTAGCGGATGAGCCTCACCCATTCCCCATTAACCTTGACCTCCAGCACGCCGCAGCCGACGAGGGGAATGGAACGGATATCCTCAATATCAGTTATGGGTATGAGTTTTTTGATTTCGCTTCCTTCTTTGCCTTCCGCTACTACCGCCAACCGCTTGTCCGTTAAAATGAGCCACTCCTTTTTGTCTTTATCCTCGGGGAGGTCAGTGGAAAGAGAAAGCTTTATCTCCTCCTCCCCCTTGCTGTCTTTGAGCTCGCTTAAAAACTCTAATGGCGGTTCCTCTAAGTTCACCATCCTTAAATCACCTCCAAATGGATGGTTTAAAATCAAATGCAATATTATAACAACATATTTTCAATAGTCAAGGAAAGTATGTGATTTTATAATATGTTGGAGTCTTTTAATTCCCTCTAATAATTGATAAACATTTCCCTTGTGTCATCGCTTCAATACATCACATCTTCCCCGAAACTCTGCCTATCCTCTTTTTATCATTTAACTCCTTACCCTCCACCGAAATGTTTTCGTATCTCCTCTTCGCTCAATGCTCTATCGTAAATCTTGACCTCATCTATCACGCCCTTGAAATAGGCGCCATCACACCAAGAGGCTTTTCCAATCATTAAGGAGGTACCGATATCTTGCGTTAGCTCCGCTTCGGCGCTACCCCTAAGAACTCCGTTAACGTAAATTCTTGCCATCTTCCCATCGTATGTGCCTACTATATGATACCACTTGCCGACCTCAAGAGCTTCTGAGCTCGTGGCTGAAATTTCCTTTTGGGGAGTAGCTATATGTAGGCTGGGTCTTCCCGTGTTTCCCTCCAAAAGAAGCATATAGCCTTTCCAATTCCCACCATATTTTGAGACAACCATCGGTCCGCGGTCGCTTGCTACCAAGCTCTCAGGCTTCACCCAAGCTTCTATAGTGAATTGCTCGGGAACAAGGAATTCTGAATGCTTTACTTCCACATAGGAGTTTTCTCCGTTAAATCTCAAGGCTTTGCCGGTTTTTCCCTCCACCCATTCCGCTCCAAATATCTCGCCGGTGTTTCCAAAGCCGGAGCTATCCATAGCGTAATCGCCCTGCCCCTCATCAAATCTCCAGTAAGCAACCAACCCCTTCTCCAATTCCTTTGCCGATACCCACCTGCTTGCCTCTCTCAGCAGAATGAAGAATCTCTCGCTTTTAGACCTAATAACTGGCTCGCCCCAGCAAGCCCAATCAGCGGTTGAATCGTCGTTTGGTCCTACATCAGCAATGAACTTGAATTGCACTTCCTTCCCCGCCAAGGAATATAAATCAGCGGAAACCTCCTTCAATCTTTTTTGCTCTCCGTGTTCCTTGAGGACCTCAATTTGTTTCCCATCCCGGGTTAGGGCGAGAACCGTGTAATCCACCCCATCGGAAGGGTCTCCCCCATCCATAAGACCGATGAACATATGAAATTCCGTGGGCTCTTTAGGCAATTTTATCCAATCAAATATAGCGGTTGTATAACCCACACCGCCTATATAAGGCGGGTGGGAAAATAGCCCATCCTTCTCCACCCCTCCTACTGGCATACTTTTCCTGGAGATAAAGGAAGCACCTGTCCTGCTATCCCCTGGTTCTTCATCTTTCCCACGAAAACAAATCCGCCAAGTGAAAGGAATGGAGCCATCGTAGAAATTGAAGACCACCAGCTTGAATGCGTCAACTTTCAAATTAAATATCTTCGCCAAGGACAGGTTTTTCACTGATACCTCCGCTTTCAGAGTAGCGCGTTCTATCTTCCTATCCCCTTTAAGCTCTATCTTCATCTTGAAAGTCCTTTCCAAACCGGTAGGGAAGTTAATCACAGAGGGTTCAATTGAAAGGTTTGGCTCATCAAGGGAGAACTTTATGCTTCCCCTAGGAGCACCTTGAAGGTTGTTTTTGAATCTGAAGGTAAGAGTTGCTTTCCCCTCTTCAAGTTCGATTCTATTTCTCTCAAGCTTTATTTCAAAGGGAGGGATTGTGAAGAAATCGGCATAAGCGACGAATTCCTTTTCCTCCTGCCCAACTCTCGCTCTCAGCTTCCCCACAATCCAAAAGTGCTCGTTTTCTGGTAAGTCAAAGGGAAGAGATATCTCGCAAGTTTGCTGATATGCTTCCCCAACATTAAGCGAGCTTTTCATCGGTTTCACTTTTATGGTTTCCCTTCCTTCCAATCCTACTTCAATTTCAACGATTTCAATGGGGGAGGGGAAGGGACCTATTTTCATCTTCCCCTTGATTGTATCTCCGGGCGCGAATCTCTCCTTCGTGAACTGGAGATTGAAGGAAGAAGCAATGTCCCTTTCATCTTTTGGCTCAGTCATGAACATATATCCGTGAATGTCTTTCTCACAAGGAATAAACGCATATCCCCTTGAATATCTCACCTTCACTTCCTTTATGGGCTCCCTGTCGTAATTCAAAGCATAGCATTTAATGGGTGAATCCACCTTCACGCCGATTTCCTTGTTCCCTATGTTTATGAGCTCCTCTTTTCCATCGCCGAGGGGAATCCTCGCCGCGCCATATTTTGCTGAGAGGAAATCATTCTCTACCCATTTTCCTCTTCCATCAAGATAGATATATTCAGGGGAGATAACCTCATCCACACGACTGCCATCCTTGAGATAGGATGCCTCAAAGAAGCCTTTCTCATCAAAGGCACACCAACCGCTTGGAGGAAGGACGATATTCTTTTTTATTGGCTTTGTCAATTCTGAAGGGACTTGCCATTCCTTATCCCTTGACCAATTCACGAATATATGCAAGCCATTTTCATACTCAACATGAAGCCTGGATTCCTTTATGACGCCCGAGATGATTGCCTGCGCGGGGTTGAACCATCTATTTTTCTCATCCGCATACTCTATCTTCTTCACCTTCTCCATTGCATAGCGTTTCGCCACCTGCTGTATCATATAATAGATACGGCAATTCTCCGTTGGGTTCCTCCCACAAAGAATGCCGATGTGCCCATAGGCAAGAGTTGCGCCAATCAATCTATCAATATTCTCGCCTGGATAACGTGCGTCCCTTTTCTCCTCAAATCCTTGCCCCCAGAGGGGTGAATGACCCATATCAATATCGCATTCCAAAGGGTGAATTTTCAAAAGGTCAAATGAGACAAATAAAGGTTCGTTGAAGAAATCATAACCGGGACATTGGGCGTAATTCCCGGTCGTGAGCCCTGCGTAGAGGTAATGCCAAGTGCCCTCGGAAAATGTTGGACCATAAGTCAGCTGGTCATTTAAGAGGAGCTCTCCATAAGCGTAGAATGTGGCGGCGAATGTCCCCGCTCCCGGAACCCTCGCATCATAGTCAACATAGCCCCAGGGCGGAACACAGGTATGGACATCCGTATAAGAGCAATCTATTCCGAACTTCTCCTTAACTATTTTCGCTAACTTCGCATCAAACTCAACCGCCTTCGCTGGCTTCAAATTGTAGCATCTCGGCCAAGCGGGTCTCCAGTCGTTGTTGGGCAAGCGGGATACGAAATCCTCGTTCCAGTTTTCGTTAACGGGAGCGAAATCGGTGTAATTAGAATAATAGCCGTATAACCATCCTAAGGATTGTTGTTTCTTCGTGTATTCCTTTAAAGCCTCATCCCCTCCTTTCCTTGGTCCTGCCTTGGTACGAAGCGTGAAGGATTCTCCCGCATCCCTCCAAGTTGTCTCGTGGCTGAGCTTCATCAGCTTTCTTATCCCATAAGACCAGAGTTCCTTCTTGCACAGCTCATGCTCTTTATCGAAATCCTCTTTTGTGGAAACATCCCTAAGCCAACCCATAAGATAGAGATGCTCGCCGGCAATCTTTCCTACAAGGGAGGGTGGATTGGCTATGGTGGGGAGGGTCTCCTCAAAGAGGGGAGAAACAGTGAGGAAAATCCTCTCAAATAAGTCGTTTCTTTTCCCATCCGTCTTAGGGATGTATCTCGTTCCGGGGGCGAATCTTGCCGAATCCCGCTTCGTCCAAGAATCCCAGTAATACTCGGAAGCGTTTGAATTATACCAATCTATCCAACAGGAGATAAAAACTGGAGTTTCTCCCTTCAAAAGCAGGATGGAGGGACGCGCGAGGTCAAGATAAGGAACCCTTATAAGTTCTGGCTCAACTTTCAGCTCATCAGCATATCCGAGATTCAGCTCGGTTGCCTTACCTCCGAGACAGGTCGTCTCTATGACGAGAGATTTCTGCCAGATCCAGAACCTGTATTGGACATCGCCATAAGGTGATGAGAAGATGGCAATGAGAATATCATCCTGCAATTCAGCCGAGCGCAACTGCATCTTTTCCACTTCAGAGTTTCCCTCAAACTTTATCCCGCCCTCCTTCATTGGACGGCAGATTTCCTTCCCGTTTACGAACACCTTTATATCCCCGAATGTTCCATCCTTTGGTGAATAAACATATCTTATATTCACATCCTTGCCATCATATTCAAAGCTGAACTCGTTATCTCCTGATTTCCAAGCCCTTGTTTTGAAGGAAGTCTCAAAATTGCTTGGGAGGATAGTTTCCTTGCGGGTGGGGAAGGGCAAAACGCCGGGGCCAGTGTTTGTTCCCAGATTTTGCCCCGGGCGAGGTTCTATGTTCCTCTTCGGTCTCGGCTCAAAGGAGAGTGGCTTGAGCTCCTCTTTATAGAAGTAAAGCGAATCAAGGTAAATCGTGCTTTCCTTCTGATTGGAACAGCCTCTTATCTCAATACCAGTAAAGGAGCAAGGGAAGGAGATTTCCTTAAGTATTGACTCATCTATCCTTCTATGTGTGAGGAACCATTCCTTCCACATAACATTCCAGAGATAAATGCGGAAAAGCTTACCGGTTGAATCAACGAAATGGATAGCGATTTCCACCCTTGGATTATTTTTATCCAATGGCTCCCATCCCCAATTATTGCCGTAAACCCAAAGATTTATACAATCAAAGTTATCCTTTATCGGAATGGGTTGGGGAGGTTTGATGACGAACCTGCTATTGGGGGAAGTGCCTGAAAAGGTCACTTTACAAACATAATCTCCCCACATCTGTTGTTCCCTGCTTCTTTGCACTTTTACATTCGCTCCGGAATAGCATTCAACTGTCCATCCTTCAAGGTTCTCAAAATCAACGAGGGGTTCACGTTCTTCCTTTCTATTAGCCCAGACCATCTCATAAGGTCGTTCCCCAACCTTCTCCTGGGGATTTATCTCATTGATGACTTGAACTACCTTTTCCGGTTGTTCCGCCATAGCTATTCCTCCTTTGAGGGAAAATATAAGCGTTCCAATGAATGAAAGAAGAACGAGAGTCGTTATTTTGCTTTTTAAATTAGGATTTCGCATAAACTATCACCATAGATATATTAGTAAATTTTGGAAAGTGAGTATAGTTTTTTGAAAAGTTTATTGGGAATTTGGGGATAATAATGTTTGGGGGCGGACGGGTTTACCCGTCCGCCCCCAAGCCTCGTCGTCAGCTTCGCATTAACGGAAGTCGGGATAGATGGAGTTCAACAGAGCGTTTATGTCATATTGCCCAGCCCTGCTTGGATTATCCCACATAAATGTCGGCGCTAAGGTCTGAGATAACTTCAGCCACTTCACATGCCCATCCGCGAACACGAAGTTCATCCCTTTGTTGTGATAGGGATAGGGTCCGCAAACCCCATACCAGCCAGGCCAGCCCAATGTCCAAGTACCCAAGTCCGGCCAGTAGTCCGATGTCTCCAACACCATAATGAGCTGGGAGGGCGCTTCTATCTGCGCTTGGCTAATAGGGTTGCTGAACACGTTGCCGTTGTAGCAATAGTTTGCACCGTGTTTTTCGGGGTCAACGCCATTTTGATAGTCCACGATTGTCATATCAACATCTGCATCGCATCCCGTATCTCCTCCGCCAAACTTCGTCCAGACGAACTCGTTCCAGGAATGATGGGCGGAAGGGCATATCCATATCTGGCTGTTCTTCAAGTAGGGCATAATAGCATAGCGCCAAGTGTAGTGCCGTCCGTTGATGGAATTCCAAATCCTGTTCGGTGGGAATTTCTCATCCCAATCCTGAGCGTACATCAAGAGCGCCGTCCCTATCTGCTTCATGTTGCTGGAGCAGGATGCCTGCCTTGCTTTCTCCCTCGCCTGGCTGAAGACGGGGAAAAGAATAGCCGCCAATATTGCGATGATGGCTATAACGACGAGGAGTTCAATGAGGGTGAACCCTTTCTTCATCTCTTTTCACCTCCTTTCTTTGTGGTTTCTAATAAAGAATTCTAACAAACAGGTGTGTCAATTCAGTGATATTTTAGTGTCAAATGATAATGATTATCATTATTGATATTTTCGTTAGAGAAAGGAAGGAATAGGGTGAAATTTTGTTTAAGCGGGCATTAAGGAGAAGACTGCGATTCCCTTATTTAAAGAGCGGTTTATCGCCTCTTGGACATCCTCTTCAGAAACCCTTTCTATCCTCTCCAAAGTTTCCTCTATGGGAACGATTCTGCCTCTATAAAAAAGGGAAAGGGCTATGCGCATCATCCTCTGGAGGGATGTCTCCAAGGAGAGAAGTATGGCGTTTTGCAACTGCCTTTTTGCCCTTTCCAATTCATCTCTATCCACCCCTTTATCTCGTAAGGAAACAAGTTCCTCCTCAATCAGCTCTCTTAATAACTCCTTATTATTCGGATGAGAAGCGGAATAGATGTTCAAAATTCCGCAATCCTCCAAAGCTAAATCCTCTGCTTCCACATCATAGCAAAGACCCCTTTCCTCCCTTAGCTTTTGGAAGAGACGAGAGGCGGTTCCACCACCCAACAAAGTCGCTAAAACACTATAGGAGTAATGGAAGTCATCCCTTGCCTTAGCGCTTTCCATTGCAATACAAAGATGCACTTGGGTAGTAGGGTGTAGAACCGTAGATTCCCCGGCTCTGAAGCTGGGAGGTTCATTTGGGGGCTTCTTACAGCCATTTATTGGCAGGAGAAGATTTTCCACTTTTTTCAAAAAAGAAGAGTCGTCAATCCTCCCTGCAGCGGAGACGATTATCGCTTGTGGATTATGGTAAAGGGAAAGGAAGTTTTCTAAATCCTTTTTGCCTATGGATAGAAGCGTTTCTTCCGTCCCAAGAATAGACCTGCCTATAGGATGCCCATCCCAGGCAAGGGAGAGAATCTTTTCCTTGGCTACCTCCTCAGGGTCGTTATCCCTATCCCTAATCTCCTCCAATATCACCTGCTTTTCCTTCTCTAAATCTTCTTCTGCTAAAGTTGGATTTAAAAAGATGTCAAAAAGCACATCCATCCCGATGTCAAGCTTGTCGTGGGGAACCCTTATATAGAAAAATGTATAGTCCTTATGAGTTAAGCCGTTGAAATCCCCTCCCAGCATATCGGTTATTTTGGCGATTTCTGTTCTTTCGTAGCGTTTGCTTCCCCTGAAAAGCATATGTTCAAGGAGATGAGCTATACCTGCCTTCTCATCCTCCTCATCCTTTGCCCCCACTTTTACTAAAATACCTAAAGAGACGGAGTAGGAAGAGGGATTATTCTCTATTGCTACTTGGACGCCGTTTTGGAGGGTTACTTCTCTGAGGTCTTCTGCCAACTGGCTTCTGCCCGACTGGGAGGAATAGTTTTTTCCTCGTTAAAGTTATTCTTCCCGAGGGCTCAACGCTCTCCACTTTAACAAGAATCTCATCCCCTACCTGTAAAACCTCCTCCACCTTCTTGATTGGACGAGTTGATATTTGGGAAATATGAAGGAAGGCTTCCTTTCCTGGCAAAATCTCCACCACAGCCCCGCTGGGGGATATGCTCTTAACCTTGCCAGTATATACCTCTCCAGGCTTGATTTCAGAGACTATGCCCAATATCTTATCCCTCGCCGCCTCGCCCTTCTCAATTGAGGGAGCGGTTATATAAACGGTCCCGTCATCCTGAATATCTATTTTTGCATCTGTTTCCGCAACAATCTTGCGTATCGTCTGCCCGCCGGAGCCAATCACTAACGCTATCTTGTCCGTGGGTATGGTTATGCTCAATACCAAGGGAGCATAGGGAGAAATGGTTTCCCGAGGAGCGGAAATAGTCGCATCCATTTTATCCAAAATATAGTGGCGAACTTCCTTCGCCCTTTGAAGAGTGGCGGATATCATTTCGCTCGTTAATCCCTCGTTTTTTACATCAAGCTGTATAGCGGTTATGCCATCTCTCGTCCCCGCCACCTTGAAATCCATATCGCCAAATCTATCCTCAATTCCCTGAATATCAGTCAGTAGAACGAATTTCTCACCTTCGCTGACCATCCCAATGGATATTCCCGCAACCGCTTTCCTCACCGGCACACCGGCATCCATTAAAGCCATTGAGGAGGCGCAAACAGACGCCATAGAGGTTGAGCCGTTGGATTCCAAAACCTCCGATACCAAGCGAATGGCATATGGAAACTCCTTCTCAGGCGGTATCACCTGCTCTAAAGCTCGCTCGGCGAGGAATCCATGCCCCACTTCTCTTCTCGTCGGCGCCCTTAAGGGACGCACTTCCCCTGTGGAGAAGGGAGGGAAATTATACTGATGCATAAATCTCTTGCTTTCCTCCTCCAATATCCCCTCCAACCTCTGAACCTCCTCCAATGCCCCCAATGTAGCTGTTGTGAGAACCTGAGTTTGACCCCTTCTAAATAGAGCGGAGCCGTGAACGCGAGGCAAGAGTCCAACTTGGCACTCTATTTCCCTGATATCCTCTGGCTTCCTCCCATCGGGACGCCTCCCGTTCTCCAATATCTCCCTCCTAACTATTTCTTCTTCCACCGCTTCAATCGCAAGGGGAATCTCCTTCACTTGCTCGGGATAGTTGGCGCTCAGCTCTTCCTTTATCTTCTCCTCCGCCTCTTTCATCGCTTTTTCCCTTTCCTTTTTATCCTCTATGAAGATGGCTTCCCATAACTCCTTCTCGTAATTGAGAACAGCGGACTTTATCTCATCCGAATAGGACAGGATTGTATAAGCGTCGCTTTTATTCTTCCCACATTTTTCCCTCAATTCCAATTGCATATCAATGAGTGCTTGGATGTAGGGTTGGGCGAATTCTATGGCGGAAACTATCTCCTCCTCGCTCGGCTCGCTACCCTCAAAATCAATCATAACGATTCTCTCCCGCGTTCCCGCTACCACCAAGTTGAACTTCTTCTCCAAAACAGCAAGGGAGGGAGGATTGATTATGAAATTGCCGTTTTCCTTGCTTACCCTAACTACTCCAATTGGTCCGTTAAAGGGAATGTCGGAGAGCGTAAGGGCAGCTGAGGCTCCCAAAACGGCGAGGATATCTGGAGGGTTAAGGGGGTCGGCGCAGAGGGGGATGGCTATAATCTGAACTTCATTTCTTAACCCTTTAGGAAAAAGGGGGCGAATGGGACGGTCCATCATCCGAGCGTAGGTTATCGCCCGCTCGGATGGTCTTCCCTCTCGTTTGAAAAATCCACCGGGAATCTTTCCCACCGCATATAAACGCTCCTCAAACTCGCAGGTGAGGGGGAGGAAATCTATGTCCTCCCTCGTCTCGGGAGAGGAGCAAACGGTGACTAAGACAACGCTCTCCCCCTCTTTAAGTACGACGGAAGCGTTTGCCTGACCAGCCAACCAGCCGGTCTCAATGATAAGTGGTCTCCCACCTATCTCTCTTTCAACCGCTGTTGATTCCATTTTAGCCTCTCAGTCTCAGCTTCTTTATTATCTCTCTATATTTTTCGGGGTCGTGCTCCGCAAGATAATTGAGCAGTCGCCTTCTTTTCCCTACCATCATAAGAAGTCCGCGGCGGGAATGAAAGTCCTTATGGTGCTCACGCAGGTGCTGTGACAACTTGTTTATCTTCCTTGTAAGAAGAGCGATTTGCACCTCTACTGAGCCCGTATCCTTTTCGTGGCGTGCGAACTCGGATATAATCTTCTGTTTTTCTTCCTTGAGAAGGGGCATCTTTTTAGCTTTCACCTCCGAAGAAATTTCTGTAATAAAGATTAACAAAAAGAGGTGCAATTGTCAAATTTATATTGCAACAATATTTGATTTAATTCCCCTCTCTCCAAAAGGGATGACTCCAGAGCCGAGAGAGTTATTATCAGTAGGAGGAGAAATCCTTAAAGCACTAAATTCTAACTAAATTTTTTTTGTTTCAAAATTACCAAATGTGTATATTAAAAAAAACACACCATTTTTATTTTATTCCAAATTTGGTATCCATCTTTTAGATTTATTTAAACAATAAAACCTAACATGTCAAAAAAATGAAAAAATGTTGACACATATTAGATGTAATATTTCTTTAGAATCAAAAACTAATTAGGAGGTGATGAGCTTATGAGGATTCTCTCGCTGTTTGTTGGCTTCCTCCTTCTTGGGTTTCTGTTTTCCTTTGCCCAAGAGGAAGTGCCGCCCGAAATCGCTGTATTGGTTGAGGTTGAGGCGGAAAAGGAAAAACCTGTAAAGGTGGAAGAGATAACCGCTGAGAAAGCTAAGCAGGCTATCGGACCTATGAACTTCGCGGATGTCCTCTCTCGCCTTCCCGGCACGCAGACGATATACGGCTGCGCCATGAATTCCCCTCGCTTATCCTTCAGAGGCTCAACTTACACTTACCTCCAGATGCTTGTTGAGGGGATTAATGTAAATCCTATAGGTGCTTGCGTGCTCCAGCGCGTTCCCTGGCGCTCTATGGCGGAGATAGATGTGATAAGGGGTCCCGCCCCTCCTTCCTACCCCGGCAATACCATTTCAGGGCTTGTCTCTATGAAAATGAAAACGGGAGATAAATATCCGGGAACCGGCTTCGGTATAACTTATGGGACTTACAATACCCAGATTTACGATATCGTGGCTGGTGGAGGTGATGAAAGGAGGAACTGGTTCGTCGCCTTCAATCGCAGCTATAACGATGGCTGGATGCCCAACTCCCGCTTGGATATGTCAGACCTTTCCTTCAAGGTTGTCAATGCTCCCGATGATGTCTCGAAATGGACGATAGCGGGTGTTTTCCTCCACGGAGAAAAAGGAGGCTTTAAACCCCTTGGTCCAAATATCGCAGGCATCTCTAAATTCAATCCCAATACGAACAAAGCAGAATTGATAGGATACGCTTATGAGCAGAGATGGCCCAACCTTATGCGTCCGGGTTTATCAATAACCTATGAAAGGAAGGTAGGCGAAAGAACTAATATGATGTTTCGTATAAGCCCGGTGGCAGTAACTTACGACTTATATTTCAAAAGAGGTTTGCTTAAAGATACATCTCAATATGAACCTGACGGAACTTTCAAGAAACTTGATAAAGCCCAAATAACTGAGATGACCCAAAAGATGCGCTATAAGCTGGTTCGCGCAGAGCTAAACTATGATATTAACCTCTCGGGAGGAAATATCTTCTCTTGGGGAATATGGTGGGAAGGCGATTGGCGAAAAGCAACCCAAGCCGTTGAAGCTTCATCTCCTCAGCCCGGTGCTTGGTCAAAGCGAGATATGAAATATCTTGGAATTTTCGCCCAGCATACACTCAGCTTGGGGGAAGGGAAGGCTTTGGTTTGGGGGGCTCGCTATGATGATACGGACCCTGGGGGAGGAGCATTTGTTCCCTTCCTTGATTACCATCTGAAGACAACACCAACCTCCGACTTGCGATTTTCCCTAACACGCAACAAGCGTTTCCCTACATTGGATGAGCTTTATGGCTCAGGGGTAAACATCGGCAATCCAAACCTCAAACCCCCTATCGCAACGATTGCCCAGCTTGACTGGGAGAATAAACTCCCCAATGGGAAATTCACCGCCACATTGTTCTATCAAAAGGAGAAGGACAAGATAGTCTCCGACCAAAACTATCAATGGCAGAATATGGGAAGGGCAAAACAGCAAGGTTTGGAGCTTTCTTATGAATACAACGCCGGTAGAACGAGCTTCTGGTGCAACTACACATATTTAGATGCTTGGGATTTGACAAATGATATGCCCCTGATTCCTGCCTATCGCACCGCTCCACCGAAACATATGTTGAAGGCAGGAATATCTGTTAAGGGGAATAACGGTTTAACCTACGATGTGGAATTCTTCTATTGGGGAGCAAGGGATACGAATGTCCGGACCTCTAAGCTGGAAACCTGGTTTGATGAAAACGGGAACATATACCAAGTCACAACGCCGACGAGCCTTTCAGCTGCGCCAATCTTCAACATTAGGATTTCAAAGCAGCTTCCTAGTGGAAGGACGCTGAGCTTGTCAATAGAGAATATATTTGATAAGCAATGGCAGGAGATGGTGTTCTATCCTCGCGAGGGAAGATGGGTAAAGTTCAGCTTTATCCAGAAGTTTTAAGGGGTTAAAAAACCGAAGGGGGGCAACCCCTTTGGGGTTGCCCCCCTTTTTCTTTA